>CAZGIW010000117.1:0-8897 GCA_964526285.1 uncultured Bacteroidales bacterium
AAAAGTGGATGAGGTTGGTTAATTGTTAAATCTCTCTCTCTCTCTCTCTCTCTCTCTCTCTCTCTCTCTCTCTCTCTCTCAGCGGATTCAAGGGTTTTGGAAGGAAATAAGAATAAAAATAATAACATAATTATCAAAGTGTAATTTTGTAAAATTATTGTGCAAATATAATAAATATTACTTCATATGTGCAATTTTGCACAGATTAACAATGTATTATTGTCAAATATCCTCGTAAATCCGTGTCCAAAAAAACTCATCAGCGAAAATCTGCGAAAATCCGCGTCCAAAAAAACTCATCAGCGCAAATCCGCGTCCAAAAGTCATTATCCCAAATCAATAAATTTTACATACTTTTGCAAAAAATTTAACCAAGATGAAGCGCAAACTGGATAGCATTCCTGAAGCACTGGAAGAACTGAAAAAAGGAAAACTTATTATTGTTGTGGATGACGAAGACAGGGAAAATGAAGGCGATTTTATCTGTGCAGCAGAAACAATTACTCCTGAAACTGTCAATTTTATGGCAACCAAAGGCAGGGGGCTTATCTGTGCAGCCATTACTGAACAAAGAAGCAAAGAGCTGAATCTGGAGCTTATGGTCAACCAAAACACATCTTTACACGAAACAAGGTTTACTGTTTCTGTTGATCTTATTGGTCAGGGTTGTTCCACAGGCATCTCCGCATCTGACAGGGCAAAGACAATACTTGCACTTGCACACAGAGATACCAAGCCCGAAGAACTCGGACGCCCCGGACATATTTTCCCTCTTATCGCTCGTAATGGTGGTGTACTGAAAAGAGCAGGACATACCGAAGCATCTGTTGATTTGATGAAGCTGGCTGGTATGCAGGATGTGGCAGCACTGGTGGAAATAATGAACGAAGATGGAACAATGGCAAGATTGTATGATCTTTATGAAATTGCTGAAAAATATAATTTTAAAATTATTTCAGTGAAGGATCTCATTGAATATCGCCTGAAAAATGAAAGTTTGGTTGAACTTGTTGAAAATGTGAAATTGCCAACCGAATTCGGAGAGTTTGATTTGCATGCATACAGAGATGTTACAAATGAAATGCTTCACCTTGCATTGGTAAAAGGAGAATGGGAAAAGGATGAAGCCGTGCTGGTCAGGGTGCATTCATCATGTATGACCGGAGATATTTTCGGGAGTTATCGCTGTGATTGCGGTCCTCAGTTACATCAAGCCATGAAAATGGTGGATGAAGCTGGCAAGGGTATTGTACTTTACATGAATCAGGAAGGAAGAGGAATAGGACTCCTGAACAAACTGAAAGCGTATCATCTGCAGGAAGAAGGACTTGATACTGTTGATGCAAATTTGCGACTTGGATTCAAACCAGATGAAAGAAACTACGGAGTTGGAGCTCAGATTATCAGAGAAATAGGTGCACGAAAAATTAAACTTATTACCAATAATCCCACAAAAAAAGTGGGACTTTCAGCTTTTGGTATTGAAATTACTGAAACTCTTCCATTGGTCATCGAACCTAATCCACACAATCAGTTTTATATGCTCACCAAACAAAATAAAATGGGACACAATCTGCATATACAGAATAGAACTGAGGAAGAATGATTAATGTTTATGTAGTTATTGGGATTTGTGAGGTGATGGTGCTATGTTAATTCATTTTCCCCATTTCTCAATGTGTTTTGCACCAATTGGATAGTGTCAACTGCTTCTTTCACATCATGCACTCTCAGTATGTTTGCTCCGTTCATCAGGGCAACTGTGTTAAGAGCAATGGTTCCGGTGAGTGCATTTTCAGGAGTAGTACCAAGTGTTTTGTAAATCATTGATTTTCTTGAAATTCCTGCAAGTACTGTTTTTTTGTGAACAGCAAGCAGGGCTAATTTTGCAAGCAGTTCAAAATTATGAGCAATGGTTTTTCCAAATCCAAATCCAGGATCTATGATGATGTCATGTATTCCTGCATGTTCAGCATCTTTAATTCTGTTAGCAAAGAAATCATTGATATCATTGAGCAAATTGTCATATTGAGGATTGTTTTGCATATTTTCAGGAGTACCTTTTATATGCATCATGATATATGGCAGGCGTAGTTCTGCCACCACAGCAAACATATTGTTGTCCATTGTACCTCCTGATATATCATTTATGATATCAGCACCTTCTGATTCGGCAATTCTGGCTACTTCGGAGCGGAATGTGTCAATTGATACAAGTATTTCAGGAAATTCTTTGCGAAGCAGATTCAGTGAAGGGATAAGTCTTGAAAGTTCTTCTTTCTGATTTGTTAATTTTGCTCCAGGTCGAGTTGAAACAGCGCCCAAATCAAGAATTCCAGCACCTTCTTCAATCATTTTGTCTGCTTTTTTCAGCATATGATTTTCATCTGTAATACGGCTTCCGGAATAAAAGGAATCCGATGTGAGATTGAGAATGCCCGCAACACATGGGAGTTCAATTGTTTTTAAGTGTCCTCTGACTGAGAAAGTAATTTTTTTAAAGTGCATTTTTTATTGAAAAAATTCGTTGACAAAGGTAAAAAATATTATTTTTGGCGGATTATGATTTATAATATGCAGAAGGAAAAAGCACGCTTTATTGTTCTTGAGGGTCTCGATGGAACAGGCAAATCTACACAGGTGAAACTGCTCAGAGAATTCTTTGACAGCAAATCAATGCACACACACTATGTCCATTTTCCCCGTACTGATGATTCATCTCCGGTGTTTGGACCCATGGTTGCCCGTTTTTTGCGGGGCGATTACGGACCTCTTGAGCAGGTGCACCCCGAACTGGTAGCATTGATTTATGCCGGCGACAGATTTAATGCCTCACAGCAACTCAAAGATAAACTGGATAAAGGAATTCATGTTATTGCCGACAGATATATGTTTTCAAATATCGGATTTCAATGTGCAAAACTCAAAGATACTGCGCAACAGGAAAAGCTGATTCATGAAATATTAAGTATGGAATATGATTATTTCAAAATTCCTCAGCCTGACATTTCTGTGTTTCTGCATGTTCCTATTTCTTTTGTGGAGCAGCAGCTGAAAGCGCAGCGCACAGGTGATGATCGTGAGTACTTGCAGGGAAAGGAAGATATTCATGAACAAAGTATGGATTTTCAGAAAGCTGTTGAGCAGGTTTATCTTGATGCATGCCGCCTCATGCCTGATAAACTGCTGTATTTCAATTGTATGAGTAAAGACGGAAATATGAAGTCCCCTCAGGAAATTCATTATGAACTTGTGAAATTGCTCATTGATAAAGGATTGATAGAGTAGCTGTATTATTCAGCCCTTGAATAAAAAAATTCCATTCTGTTCATTTCGTCTGCTTCATCGCCCTCTATAATGGCAGTTACTGAATTTTCGCTGTTTTTTTTGTAAATAATTTTTTTGGGGAAATCATGTTCCGGATTCTCAAATACATATGTGTTGTTTTGATCTGAAGTCAGTTTGAAATTTACAGGTTTTCCATCATTGTGATCCTCAATAGTAACAATATAGAAAATTTCTCCCTTACGAAATTCAAGACGAAGTAGCTCCTTTGATACAGTGTCTTCCCCAATAAGCATATACCCATGCC
Organism: uncultured Bacteroidales bacterium; assembly: GCA_964526285.1. GTDB lineage: Bacteria > Bacteroidota > Bacteroidia > Bacteroidales > DTU049 > CAYMAZ01. Next base: position 3,593 of record CAZGIW010000117.1, read on the forward strand.
CTGAAAATACAGAATCGTTTGATTTTGACCACACTTCACCAAAAAGTCCGTTGTCAACTTCAAACTCCCAGTGACCTTCAAGCCAGTTGAATATTTCCATCTTTTCATAGGGATTGGTCTCTTTATGTTTGCATGATAATTGAAATGATATTATAAAGAAAATGCCCAAAAACAGGACAAGATTAATTGTTCTCATTGATTTGTAGGATTATTTGATTTATTCAGGTTCCTGGGGCAATCTTTTAAGATTTTCCACATAACGTTCTTCATTAAAAGGTTTTTGTGTAGACATAACAGCCCAAATTTCATACAAAACACATTGAGCGATGAGTAGCCGGCTGTCCATGTCTGAATAACCTTCTTTTCTCAGCCTGTCATATGTTTCTTTTGTTTCGGGTGGATCGTTGCTTTTTAGTTGATTAGCAACTGTTTCAAGCATCTGCTCTTTTAAAACTTTGTTATTGTCCATAGTATTGAGGTGTTTTTTATAAAAACTATTTATTCTTCCCGAACCCATTGATTTAGCTTCCACCCGTATTCAGTTTCAAAAAACACAAATGAAAGTCTAGTTTCGTCACCCACTGCAATTAGATTTGCATTGGCATTCCACACAAGCGTAACTTCAATTTGCATTTCAGCCCATCTTTGTCCCCAGTTTCTGAAAGTAGGAGCAAATGGTTCTTCTTCATTAAATGGTGAAATGATTTCAATAAGGCTTTGGAATCCCTGAGGTGTGCAAACTCCTTTTACTGCTTCAGTTTCTCCGGTTTGCAGAGCTGATATCAATGCATTCCATGAACCTTCGGGAGATGAAAGGTCAGGCGTTTTTGCTGTTTGCCCCCAAGCCAATGTGCAACAAATGAGTAAAAAAATAAAAGTGGTTTTTTTCATATGCTGGGTTTTTAAAATTTACAGACAAAGCCAATTCCGTTTTTTGTGCCTCCGAACTCCAGTTTGACACCATTGCCAGAATCTGATAAAATGCCTGAGTTGTATATGTCAACTGCATTTTGTATCTGGTTTTTGTAAGCAACACTGCATACAATTGCACCCATAAGAATGCCCCCACCTATGGCAGTGAGAGTGAGAGAGTGTTCATCCTTCATTATTATATCCCAAATTGAATAACCAATAAGATAGGTTCCTGTATAAACAAATAATTCTCCGGCATTTTTGTAAAAATTTGCAATTTTAAGTGATTTTGAAGCCTGAGGGTTTTCAGACATCATGTTTTTGAAGTCATAATAATACACTTGTTTTCCCTTGTAATAATAATTGTTGTCTTCTGAAACAATAGAATCATTCTCATGCTGCGCAATGGACGAAGATAAACCAAGGGTAATAAAAAAAAATATCAGCAACAAATATTTCATGTCTTTTTATCTTGTTAATTGAATAAACATATGATTATATAGGGTGAAAAATTTTAAAAATTCTCTAGTTTCTTCTTTTCAGACATCAAATTTACAAAAAATTTGAATATGCAAAAAAAAAGCCTTGTATTCAACAAGGCTTTTTTATGGAAAAATATTTGAATCTTTTTTGTTATTTTTTTGCAAGATAATCTTTAACATCATCTGAAGGAATGACTTCTTCTTTAAAATTGTAAGCACCCGTTTTTTCAGATTTTACCATGCGAATGACTTTGGAATATCCTTTTCCATCTGTTTTTTTCAATGTTGCAACTACTTTCTTTGCCATAACTCAAATTATTTAATTTCTCTGTGAACTGTAACTTTTTTCAGAACCGGATTGTATTTTTTTAATTCCATTCTGTCGGGAGTGTTTTTTTTATTTTTTGTTGTAATATAACGACTTGTGCCGGGCATGCCGGTAGTTTTATGTTCGGTGCACTCCATAATCACCTGTACTCTCGCGTCTTTTGTTTTCTTTGCCATCGTTCTACATTTTTCGAAGTGCAAAATTAATATAATTTTTTGAAACAGTTGTACTTTTGTAAAAAAAAATATGCTGACAGCAGAAATTATTACAATCGGCAATGAATTGCTTAACGGAAAGCTTAATGATACAAATAGCTCAATGATCGCTTCGATGCTTGATAAGGTTGATATTCACGTAAAAAGAAAAACAACAGTAGGTGATGATGAAGCTCAGATTATCAACATTATCCAGGATAATAAAGAAAGTTATAATATTCGGATTTTTTCAGGGGGACTTGGGCCAACCCATGATGATAAAACAAAAGATGCCGTTTGTAAAGCATTTAAATCAAGGCTTGTCATGAATAAAGATGTTTATGCAAATATCATACGTTTGTTTTCTGAAAGAAACGTAATGGTGACACCCACCAATGAAGCACAGGCAATGGTGCCTAATAATGCTGGAATTCTTATGAACGAAATTGGCACCGCTCCTGGGTTAACTTTTGTAAGAAAAAATACAATTTATGTGTTTTTACCAGCGGTTCCGTTTGAACTGAAACATCTTATGATAAACAAAGTTATGCCACTGCTTCTGCAAACGAATTCAGATGATACACATGTGCATTATTGTGATTTTATTTTTTCCGGAATAGGTGAATCTTTCCTGTATGATTTGCTTAAAAAAGAAACTGATTTTTTTGATAAAAATTTTGATTTGGCTTTTCTTCCTTCACCCGGAATTATCAAATTCAGACAGAAAATTCGTTCACAATCAGATTCAGTGGCAGCATCAATCTTTGATGAAACCGAAAAGCAGATAGAGAAAGTAGCAGCACAGTTTTATGTAGGTAGAGATGTGGATAATCCGGCTTCTGTACTGCAGAAGATTTTTATTCAGAATAATCTTACTTTGTCAGTTGCTGAAAGCTGTACAGGCGGAAACATTGGACATCTGATTACTTCCGTCAGCGGTTCCTCAGGATGGTTTGTGGGTGGTGTAATCGCCTATTCAAATGATGTAAAAATAAATCAACTTGGAGTTGATAAACTTGTAATTGATGATCATGGAGCTGTCAGTGAGGCAGTTGTCAAATCTATGGCAGAAAAAGTGAGAAATCTTACACGCAGTAATTACAGTATTGCTGTGAGCGGCATTGCAGGTCCCGAAGGTGGAACACCTGATAAACCTATTGGAACAGTGTGGATTGCCGTAGCAGATAAAAAAACCGTGAAAGCTAAATTATTCAATTTTGGTGTTTCAGACAGAAATGCAACAATTCAGAGGGCATCTGTGGCAGCTTTGGTGATGTTGCTTCAGTGGGTCAAAGATAGAATGTAAAGAATTAAATTTGTAGTTTTAAAAAATCATTAACTTTGAAAAATCATTCATTAATATTTGTACCATGAAAAAGATTGCAGTTTTTCCCGGTTCCTTTGATCCTGTTACACGCGGCCATGAAAATATTGTCATTCGTGCCATTCCACTGTTCGATGAAATCATTGTGGCTTTGGGTGAAAACTCTGAAAAAAATTCTTTTTTTTATCTGCAAACCAGAATTGATTTTCTGAAAAAAGTATTTCAGTCACATCCCACTGTGAAAATTGAGTCATATAAAGGACTTACTGTGGATTTTTGCAGAGATATGAATGCAAAATATATCCTGAGGGGCCTGCGAACTTCGGCTGATTTTGAATTTGAAAGAAGTATAGGGCAAATGAATAAAAAAATACATTCAGATATTGAAACTGTTTTTATGCTTTCTCTTCCTGAATATACACCACTAAATTCATCTATAGTAAGGGATATTATCAAAAACGGAGGTGATGCACGCGACTTTGTTCCACAAGCAATAGCTGATGAACTGGAAAAATACTAATTTTGCATGAATTTCGTTTCATTGTTGTAAATGATGATTATGCCTGTTCGATTTCTGTTTGTAATGCTTGTTTCTGCCAGCACACTCTTTGCAGCTCCTGTGAAAACAGTCATCAAAGGTGAACTGAAAAACGGAAGCGAAAAATGGATAAGACTCTATGAATATACCAATTTGATTTCACTGAAAACAAAAAAAATTGCAGTAGATTCCATTGGCAAAAACAAAACGTTCAGCTTTGAACTTATGATTGAAAAGGGCGAAGTAAAAACAGTGTTCTTTGCTGTTGAACGATTTAAATCATATGACTTTTATGTGGAAGCCGGAAAAACATATTATCTTGTGTTCGATTCACTGGATTTTATGTTGCAGGATGAATTCTATTCTCCCCTCACATCAGCATTTCCCAATCTGGAGTTTGCTATCAAAGATGATCCAAACGACCTGAACAATCATATCATGGAAATGATCATTGAATTTGTCAGGTTTTCTGTGTATGATTTTGCTGAAATTGCACAAACCAGAAACAGACCCAAAATGAATGAGTATAGAATCAAGCTGGATTCCTTATTCGGTCATATTACTCATTCGTTTTTTCAAACGATGCTCGAGTATTCCTTTGCTGAAATGGAACTGGCCGCAAGACTAAAAAAGAATTCGGATTTTGTCGCACAATATTTTAATGACAGGCCTTTTCAATATGACAATCCTGCATTTATGAATTTTTTCAATGTTTTTTTTGATAAATATATTTATACCACTTCCAGAAAAATTCCATTCAGAGACCTGGACCTTCATATTGTTCAGGAAAGAAACTACAAAGGCCTGCTCGATTCTCTTGGAAAAGACGAACTGCTTGTCAATGAAGTGGTAAGAGATATGGTGCTTATTAAGAATCTTCACCAAATGTATTTTTCAGCATTTTACAACAGGGAAAGTGTTTATAATATGATGCAGGACATCAGTACTCAAAGTAAGTTTGAAAAGCACAGACAAATAGCTGCCGACTTACTAACCGAAATGAATCTTCACAAGAAAAGTATGAAAGCCCCACCTCTCATAGCAAGAGAAATTGACGGCCAGATTTTTAATCTTGATTCCCTGAAAGGAATGTATACCTATGTTTTTTTCTATACAACGTATTGCAGAATGTGCTATGCAGAAATGGTTGTGCTGAACAACTTATATGGAAAATATAATAATCAGGTTCATTTTGTTTCTGTTTCCATGGATGTGAATTTTCTGAAATTCTATTATTATATGCAGGACTATAAATATCCATGGGACTTTGTCAATTTCTTTAAAAATTTTGATATAGAAGATGAATGGGGTGTGAAAATTTATCCCCAGGCATTTATGCTCGATCCCAACGGCAATATTATCAACAGCAACGCACCAATGCCCAGCGAATATCTGGATGATTATTTTAAGGAAATTCTGAAACCGTAGTGGGAAAGACAAAAGTTAAAATAGCACTTCGATGCGCTTCGCTTACTCAGTGTAAAAAAATAGAAAAATTGGATTTGTGAGTTAATGAATTGGTTAATA
>CAZGIW010000118.1:0-8740 GCA_964526285.1 uncultured Bacteroidales bacterium
TGACTGATAATCAATGTGCCTTTTTTTAGGCGTCGATGTGGTGCACAAAACAGGAGCAATGTAAAAAGTATAATCAGTGTTGTGCTTAGTGTTTTCATGTCTTCTTTCCTCTTATTTTACAATTGCTTCATATCTTTTTGCCACCTCTTCCCAGTTAATAATGTTGAGAAAAGCTTTAACGTAGTCGGGACGACGGTTTTGATAGTGCAAATAATATGCATGCTCCCATACATCAATACCAAGCACCGGATAGCCTTGTTTTTCTGCCACATCCATCAAAGGATTGTCCTGATTTGGAGTGGAACTTACAAACAATTTGTTGTTGTCATCAACTGATAGCCACGCCCAACCACTTCCGAAACGTGTAAGTGCCCCCTGTGTGAAGGCTTCTGCGAATTTTTCATATCCTCCCAGGTCTTTATCAATGGCTTCTTTCAACAAGCCATTAGGAAGATTGTTGTGGTCTTCGGGTTTTTTCATCACTGTCCAGAACAGCGAATGATTATAATGACCGCCTCCATTGTTGCGCACAGCAACTGGTAGTTTTGAGATTTCACCAAACAGTTTCAAAAGTGGATAGGATGCAAGATCATGACCTTCGAGTGCTTTATTGAGATTGTCAATGTATGCCTGATGATGTTTCGTATGATGGATTTCCATGGTGCGGGCATCCACAAAGGGTTCCAGAGCATCGTATGCATATGGTAACTGTGGTAATTCATAATTCTTTTGCAAATAAAATTCGGGTAGTATTTCAATTTTTTTCATGATAATTAAATATTTTTAAATTAGACACAATAAAAATAACAAAAAGCATTCCGTTTGAAAACACAAGGGAGAATTTCCTTATTGTGTTAATTATCAAACATATGCATAATGTCATAATGTCAGTAATCAGGAGAATTTGAGTTTTGTCAGTGTCATCTATCAGATTACTGTTGAAAAAAAAGGCAACTTTTTATTTACTGCTCACCATATAGTAATATTCGTAGTTTTTTTTAGCCACCAATACCTACAGGCATGAATATGTTGCACTATAAAATACAAAAAGCATCTGCTTTCCCATCAGGATGCCATTGACATGGCTTGACTTGGGGGTGGCTTATGAAATATGGTTTATGCTGAGCATTTTCGAAAAAACCTATACATTAGAATTAATTTCATTCAATATCAAGGCTTCAATGTTAAATAGTTCTCTGATAACATATAACTCTGATTTATGTATTTTTGCAAAAAACAACATTATGAAATTTTACATGCCCTACGTAGCCGGCGAGTTTATTGAAACCAGTGAGTTTATTCCTGTTAGGGATAAATATTCAGACAATATATTTGCAAAAACTGGTAAAGCCAACTCTCAAATGCTTGAATCTGCAATATCACAGGCTGTTTTGGCTGAAAAAAAAATGAAAGAACTGAGCTCACATCAGAAATTTGAAATCCTGCTACATATTTCTAAACGCTTGCTTGAACAGAAAGATTATTTTGCAGAAATTATTGCCCGCGAAGCAGGAAAGCCTTTAAAATATGCATTGATTGAGGCAGAAAGAGCCTCACAAACTTTTCTTGTTGCCGCTGAAGAAACTAAACGAATATCATCAGAACTACTTTCACTTGATTGGTTTTCACACGGACAAAATAAAGAAGCAATTATCAGACTTTTCCCTGTTGGAACAGTTGCCGGCATCACTCCTTTTAACTTCCCTCTCAATCTGGTAGCCCACAAAGTGGCCCCTGCCATTGCCGCAGGATGTCCAATCATTCTCAAACCTGCCTCTGCAACACCAATTTCTGCTCTTGAACTGGCTCATATCATAAATGAAACATCTTTGCCAAGAGGAGCATTTTCTGTTTTACCAATGAATCACCAGGTGAGCAAACCTTTAATTATTGATGAAAGAATCAAAAAAATATCCTTTACAGGATCTCCCGAAATTGGATGGAAAATGAAAACAGAATGTGGAAAAAAGAAAATCACTCTTGAACTTGGAGGCAATGCAGCAGCAATTGTCAGCAACTCATCCAATTTAACTGAAGCTGTTGGCAAATGTGTGACAGGTGCTTTTGCTTTTTCCGGACAGGTGTGTATTCATACCCAAAGAATTTTTGTGCATCAGGATGTATTTTCCAAATTTTTGAAAATGTTTATAGAAAAAACAAAACAATGGAAAGAAGGAAATCCCCTTAGCTCTGACACCGATATTTCTGTTATGATTGACGAACCCAATGCAATCAGAGTGGAAGAGTGGATACAGGAAGCAACATCACAGGGAGCAACACTCCTGACAGGAGGACAAAGAAAAGATTGTTTTGTTGATCCTACAGTGTTTATCAATACCCAAAAAGACATGAAAATCCGGAATGAAGAGGTGTTTGGGCCGGTTGTATGCATAGAACCATATCAAAGCTTTGAACAGGCAATACAAATGGTCAATGATTCCAGATTTGGGCTGCAGGCAGGTGTATTTACCAACAATATTGATGAAATGAATTTGGCCTACAGAGAAATTGATGCCGGAGGTATTCTTATAAATGAGTCGCCCACTTTCAGAATAGACCATATGCCATACGGAGGAATCAAAGATTCAGGACTTGGAAGAGAAGGACTGAAATATGCCATCAGTGAAATGTGCGAAATGAAAGTACTTGTGAAACCTTGCTAAAAAAAATGCTAAAAAACCTCCCGCTTCACATGGCAATAGGGAATCCCTCCTTTTTTAAAATAATATTCCTGATGGTATCCTTCTGCCGGCCAAAATGTTGTTGCAGGCTCAATAGTTGTTGCAACATTATATCCTTTGTCCTGTAAAATTTTTACGTATTTTTCAGCGATGAATTTCTGCTCCTGATTATTATAAAATATTGCAGACCTGTATTGGGTGCCAACATCAGGACCCTGTCGGTTTATTTGTGTAAAATCATGAATTTCAAAAAATAACCTCACAAGTTTTTCAAAATCTGTTAGTGATGGATCATATTCAACTTCAACTGTTTCTGCATGTCCACTTCTTCCTGCACAAACTTGTTCATAGGTTGGATTATTCGTTTTTCCTCCCATATAACCCGATGTGGCAGAAATAACTCCTTTTTCCTTTTGGAAAAAGTATTCCACACCCCAAAAACAACCTGCAGCAAAATAGACTTTGTGGTTATTGGGTTTTTCTTCTGTTTTAAAGTTGAGTGATACGGAATTCACACAGTAACGGGCATCTTTCTTTGTAAACCCCTCTCCATAAAACACATGCCCAAGATGACCCCCACAATTTGTACAAATAATTTCAGTTCGGTGTCCGTCTGCGTCAGGAAGCATTGAAACTGCTCCGGGAATCTGATCATCAAAAGAAGGCCATCCACAACCAGAAGAGAATTTATCATCAGATTTGAAAAGGGGGACATTACATCGCTTACATAAATATATGCCATGCTCTTTATGATCATTATAAATTCCTGTAAAAGCTCTTTCAGTGCCTTTGTGAAGAATAATTCTTTCTTCTTCAGGCGTAAGTTTGTTATATTCCATTGTTGTTGTATTAGTGTTCTGGCATGATGCAATATGAGCAATCAATATAAAAAAAACAAATCGTACAGTAAAAGAAAACAGCATAATTCTTATTAGTTATTTTTGTATTGAATTACAAATATACAAATATATTTTTTAAACAAACACTGTTTTTTAAAAAATTTTAAACTTTAATGTATCTTATACTTGCCAACATAAAGTCATTCTCATCAAATGACCAGTCAATAAAACTGATGGTAATTGTTTTTTCAACAAAATCAATTATGAGCAGGTGCATAATTTTTTCTGGTTGTTCTGAGTCTTGCAGCCAATAATACCCATGTGTATTAATATCAACCTCATATTCAAAATTAATTAATCCTCCCGGCTTCAGATCCAGTGTTGAAACAATTTTTTCATAAACTCCCAGTATTTCCCATCCTCCGTGAGTTAACTCTCCTTCGTCATATTCAAAAAACTGTGGTTCCATTTTTCCTCCATAATATGAGGTAAGTGTCTCAATATCTTGAATTTCGGGTAGTCTCCATCCCTCGGGTTTGTTTTCATGTGCAGTTTTGCACACATAAAGTCGTCCATATTTTTTACAAAAATCTTCATCATCCCAATAACATTTACTGCCAGTTGAGGTGTTAAAGTTATAGTTTTCCGCAAACCATACTTGTGTTCCAATAGTGACTGTCTCGTAAGTTTTTCCATCTTTTTGATTTTTAAACTTGCCTTTTTCCTGTGCAAAAACCGCTGCACAAAGAACAATACTCAATACTAAAAGTGTGCTTTTTTTCATTTTATTTTTTTTATAATTATTAATCTTGAATAACAAAAAACAAACAAACATATTTCAGAGACAAAAATAGGAAAAAATTCACATTTCAAGCAATCCGTTTCTGATGATATTTGTTTTAACGGGACCAACTACCGCTTCAATTTGTTTAAAACCAGCCTGTTTTATAGCTTCAACAGATCCAAAATGGCGCAAGAGTTTTTGTGCAGTATGTTGTCCAATGCCTTTAATTTGGGTTAATTCTGTTTGAATTGTTGATTTATCTCTTTTTTTTCTGTGATGCGAAATTCCAAATCTGTGTGCTTCATCCCTGATGTTTTGAAAAAGTTTCAGTACAGGCGATTTTTTATCCAGAAAAAGAGGTGTATTGTCTCCATGAGCATAAATCGTTTCCAGTTTTTTGGCAATTGAGATGAGTTTTACTTTATCAAGAATACCAAGTGCAAAAAGACTTTGAGCTGCTGATTCTAACTGTCCCTTGCCTCCATCAACTATGATGAGTTGAGGAAGCGAATTGCCCTCATCCAACATTCGTTTGTATCTTCTTAAAACCACCTCTTCCATGCTTGCATAATCATTTGGTCCTTCCACTGTTTTAATGTTAAAAATTCTGTATTGTGATGGCGATGGTTTTCCATTTTTGAACACCACACAGGAAGCAACAGGAAATGCTCCCTGTAAATTGGAATTATCAAACGCTTCAATATGAACAGGTGGCAACTTCAAATCAAGAGCATCCTGAACATGCCTAACTATTGAGTGTTGTCGATTTTGTTCAAAATTAGACATTGTTCGTTTTCGTTGTTCCAGCATAAAAATTCGGGCATTTTTTTCTGACAACAGCAATAGTTCTTTCTTATGTCCCACTTTTGGGATGCTAATTTTTATGCCGTGAAACTGAATATGAGGATAGAACGGAACTATCAGCTCGTTGTTGAATCCATGGAGAAGATTTTTTACTTCAAGCAAGGCATGGTCAAATACTTCCTGAATTGTTTCATCGAGGGCAGATTGTATTTCGAAACCATGTGAACGGACTACTGCCCCATTAATAACACGCATATAGTTACAGCCAAATGAACGGTCATCAGATATTATTGAAACTACATCACAGTTTTTCAAAGAAGGATGCACAAGAGGAGACCTTGATTTATAGTTTTCAAGTGCTTCGATTTTATCTTTCAGAATCTGAGCTTTTTCATATTCAAGGGTTTTGCTATAATTTAACATTCTGCTTTTTAATACCTTAATCACTGAAAACAGCTCCCCCTTAATAATGTTTCTGGCTTCATTAATGTATTGCCCGTAGGTTTGAACATCTATTTTGTTCTCACAGGGGCCTTCACATTTTCCCATGTGAAATTGCAAGCATACTCTGAATTTGCCTGCGTTGATATTTTTTTCACTCAGATTAAGTTTGCAAGTGCGCAGCGGATAGGTATTTCTCACAATATCAAGAACTGCATACATTGATCTGTTGGAGGGATAGGGGCCGAAGCATGTGTTTTTGGAATGATCCGGCTGAAAAGCCACAAATATTCGGGGAAACAAATCGTGAGAAACACAAATCCAGGGATAACTTTTATCATCTTTTAAGCGGATATTGTACCTTGGGCGATGTTGTTTAATAAGTGTGTTTTCAAGCAACAGGGCATCGTATTCATTGTCAACGGCAATTGTTTCAATTTTGCAGATTCTTTTTACCAGCAGTCTCAACCTTGCATTTTCATGTTGTTTATGAAAATATGAGCTGATACGCTTTTTTAGATTTTTTGCCTTTCCAACATAAATAATTTCTTCAGAAATATCAAAAAACTTGTACACTCCGGTATTTTCGGGCAAAGAGCGCAGTATTTGCTGAGTTAATTCGGCTTGTTGTATCAATGGTAGGTTCATTCACTGAATGTTTAATCATGCAGTTTGTATATTTCCATTGTCAAAGATTTTATTCCCATTACTCCAGACAATGGCATGTGATGAAACAAAATGAATGTATACATTCCCTGATCTTTAAAGGAAGTTCTTTTGATTGCATCAAACTCAAACACATAGTTGTCTCCTGATACAGTTCCTGTTTGGTTTCTGTTTTCATCTTTGAGAAAAATCTCAAAATCAATATTGCGTTCTGTTCCTTCGGGAGTCATCATCTTTAAGCTGAAAATCAAATTGGAGTATGGATATTCTGTTGTATAAGTGATTGATATTTTAATTTTATAATCACAATCTGAGTCCATAAATTGTCCGGCAAATTCAATCTGTTTATCTTTTGACCACAGATTATCATCAAACTCATACGTTTCAGACAAAACAGGTTTGTCATTGCTGCAGGAAAACAAAAACAAAACAAAACAAAAATACAGCAACCGATTCATTAAATGAAGTTTTGGGCTGTAAAATTAATGAAATAAATTCAAATGCAGTGATAAGTAAAAAACGAAGTAGTAAATCCATGTTTTCATATTTATAATCAGAATATTTTGTTCGTATATATTTATTTTTACTTAAATTTGTCGCAGATTATTTTATATGAATCAAAAAATTAAATATTTTACTCAATAAAACAAAAAGAAATGAGAAAATTTACAATCATGGTTCTCGCACTGTCTGTTTTATGCACACAGTATGCTCTATCTCAAAGTGTTGGTATTTCAGATGTGTTAATTACGCCAGACCAATCGAGTATTCTTGAGTTACGTTCAACAAACAAAGGACTTTTGATTCCGCGTGTTTCGTTGACACAAACCACATCCAATGCCCCTGTTGGTCCCGCTGTTGCCACAAGCCTGCTGGTATATAACACCGCCACTATCAATGATGTAACTCCAGGATTTTATTACTGGGACGGCAGCAGATGGGTTCCGGTTGGTTCCGGTGCTTCTGCCACACAGGACGATGACTGGCTGCCTCACGGTGCAGCAAATACAGATCTCATTTATCACGAAGGACATGTTTATACTCAAAGGATTAACAATGTTGCTGTGGTTGGCCCTCATGCCTTTGCCACAATTCAGGATGCTATCAACTCATTGCCTGCAACGGGAGGAAAAGTTTTAGTCACTGAGGGAACCTGGAATATCACAGCTCAAATCACATTTCCATATAATAATATTACAGTTGAAGGTGTTGGAAAAAGCACCATCATCAATGCAAACGGTAACCATGCAATCTTTTATGTCTCTGCAAGAGATAATATTGAGATTAAAAACATGACCATACAATATCCTTCATATGATGCGGGAAGCACCGCCCGCAATGCAATATATCTCTACAGGGCTGGCAGTTGTGTCATTACAAACTGTCGCATTTTAAATGCACAAAGAGGGGTGTTTCTTGCGGGCACAGGAACCAAATTTTCAGAATTTAATATTATTCATAATAATTATATTGAAAACTGTAGATATGGGGTGTCCACTTCAGCGGGAATCACACCAACTAATTACTACGTAAGATATAATTCTGTAAACAATAACAGAATTTTCAACAGTGCCTCATATGCTGTTTGTTTTGCTGGTAGTTCTTATGCCAACACGATTTCAGATAATGAAATTGATATTGCTGTACAGGGCATTGCAATTTTTCACTCCGATTCTATTATTATCAGCAACAACCGGATTCTTCGGGTTGGATTTGCCACTTCACCAGGCGTTGGGGTATGTGTTCAGGGAAGTTCACAATGTTTCATTACAGATAATTATATCTCAAATATTACTGGCACCGTTTCAAATGCATCAGGGATAAGAGTAATACAACAAAATAGTGTTTGGTGCTATAATACAACCATTACTGGAAACCAGATACATATGGATGGCACAATGACAGGAATTAGGGTGACATCTCCAATAGGTGCGGTTATCAGCAATAACTACATCAAAAACACATCAGCAAGCAATGCCTATCCTGCCATAATGGTATATGCAAGCCCAAATACAGGATCTCCCGGTCTACATCACCCAACATCAGTAGTGCTGACAAACAATGTGGTTGTTGCCTCCACAACTGCCACTTCCGACACAAAAGTATATTCAGCAATTTTGCTTTCTGGAAATAACGGAGATACCGATAATGGGCCCATCAACTGTACTGTTATAGGAAATTCAGTGAGTGGTTACAGAAGAGGCATTACTGTTTCTGATGGTGACAGGCTGATTATTCAGGGCAATGTGTCCACTTCAAGTCAGAATGGATTATACTTCAACGACAATACCAACTCTGTAATAATCGGCAATAACGGAGGCGGACTTGGTGTTGTTACCACAGGTGGTGCGGGCAATGAAATTCATTTTAACATTCCATAGCAGCACTGGTTTTTGCACTTGAAGTTACCCATCTCACTCATTCAGGTTAATCTTCTGAAGATTCAGTTTTATTTCATAAAAAACAATTATCTTCCTGTTTTGTGCACCACATCGACGCCTAAAAAAAGGCACATTGATTATCAG
>CAZGIW010000119.1:0-8354 GCA_964526285.1 uncultured Bacteroidales bacterium
AATCTCGGCTTCCTTTTCTTTGAATCAATTGTTTCGGCAGGTTATGTGGAATCAGTCTGAAAACCTGATGATTTTCTTCATGTATTTAATTTTGAATTATCTGTACAATATAGACAAAAATAATCAATCAGGAATTATTTGTTACCAATGATTAATACCTTTTTTGAAACAGAATAATTATTTGATATAATTGTGACAAAGTATAGTCCATCTGAATAATTATCAACAGGTAAATATACTTCAGATATATTGAAGTAATCATTGTTTGAAACGATTTTTCCTTCAGCTGATGTTAGAATTACTTTTACATACTGATTTCTATCCGGCAGTTGGATATTAATATGTTTGTAAGCAGGATTGGGATATATTTGAATATTGGGTGCAACATTGTAAAAAACAAATTGTGTGTTGCATGTGTCAATTTTTGAAGCAAAGAATCCTGCCATATTTGAAGTTCTGAGCCAATAGCCTGCAATTGCATGACAGGTTAATGCCGGATCGGTTTGTTGAGCACAATTATAGTTATTGTTTGAAAAATCATAGAAATACTCAGGAGCCGGCACAGATGAAGCTGTCATATCATCAATAAGATTTTTTATAGCAGTAGAACCATAAGCAAAAGGGCGATGCACTATATAACCACAGTAAGCAGGAAATCCCAGCATACATTCCACATAACCTGAAAGAAGCCTGCTGTAGTTATGATGAACAATCAGATCACATTGCTGATGATGAAGATAAAGTGCCGGGATATGCGATTGTGAGGATGACAGAAAATTAGAAAATATTCCTCCATAAAAGTTTCCAACAGCTTTAATTTCATATGTTTTATTAGCAGGAAAATTTAATGCTCCGGTGTATGAACCCAAATCAGGTCTGCTCAAATTCATTGAGTCAATGGAGGGTGCCAGGTTGTAATTTTGAATACATGGCCCTTCATAAAGCGCATTGGGGGCAGGAACATCAGGAAGATTACCTGTGAACTGTGCCTGAACTTCAGCCATATCATCTATAAAAGCCACACTCATTGAAATAAAACCTCCGGCACTTTCACCTGCAATAAAAATATTATCAGGATTTATATTGAATAAATGGGAATTATTTACAAGATACCTGATTGCTCCGTTAACATCCTGCATAGCTCTGTGATTAGCCCTGTACCACTCAATTGTATCAGTCATGTTAAAACAGTTCCAGTCAGGAACATTACAATTGACAAACTGATTGGTGTGAAACATTCCCAAACGATAATTTACAGCAGCTGTTGTATAGCCTCTTTTGGCAAAATCCTCACGCATACTTCTTATGTTTGGGTCATCTTTATTCCCTGCCATCCAGGCGCCGCCATGTACCAGCACAAGAAGAGGACGACCACAAACAGGAGCAGTGTCATTTAGCGGATAGGAAATATCCATATGCAAAGTAAGATTTTTTCCTGCAAAATTTACAGCAGTTCCGTAAGGAATATCATATTCAGTCTGAATCTGATACAGTGTATCAATCCATTGCTGAGAAACCACTTTTTGGTTCACTGCAATTATGGACAAAAGAACAATGGTTTTTGAAATAATTGACAAACTGCAATTCTTTTTACAAAACTTTTTATACATTAGATTTATCTATAATGTTCTGTTCACGTCAAAATTTTCAAGCATTTCTGTCATGCGTTTAAGGAACTGACCGCCCATTGCACCGTCAACAACTCTGTGATCGTATGACAATGAAAGAATCATCACAGGCTCAATTCCAATTGCATCTCCTGCGGGTGTTTCTATCACCACTGGTTTTTTTGCAATAACACCGGCACCCAGAATTGCCACCTGCGGTTGATTGATAATCGGAGTTCCTGTTAAAGAACCAAATGACCCAAAATTGGTAAATGTAAATGTACCACCAGCAATATCATCCGGCTCAAGTTTGTTTGTTCTTGCCCTTTCGGCCAGTTTATTGGCTTCTTTTGCTATTCCAAGCAAATTCATCTGATCTGCATTTTTGATTACAGGTACAATCAGATTGCCATTTGGCAAAGCAGTAGCCATGCCAATATTGATATTTTTCTTTTCAATAATGTTGTATCCGTCAACTGAAGCATTGACTCTTGGAAATTCCAGCAAAGTTCTTGCTGCTGTTTCAAGAATAATATGAGTGTAGGTGACTTTTTCGCCCCATTTCATTTCAAACTGTTTTTTCATGCTTTCGCGCCACTGAACTACTTTTCCCATTTTCACTTCAATAAAAGAAGTAACATGAGGAGAGGTTTTCACCGACTCAACCATGTGATCAGCAATGAGTTTACGCATTCTGTCCATTTCAATAATTGTATCGCCCTGAGAAGATGTAGCTTTGGGCTGTGCAGGAGCAGTTTTGTTCACTTCTGCTTTTTTTCTGTCATTTTGTCGCAAACTGAGAAATGTCATCAGGTCATCTTTTGTTACCCGACCGTCTTTTCCGGTACCCTGAATGGAATTAAGCTCATCCATGCTCACATTTTCTGATCTTGCAATTGTTCTCACAAGGGGAGAATAAAATTTGCCTGAATGAGTATCTGTATGATGTGTATGAGTAACAGATTTATCAATAGTTTTTTCTTTAGATTTTTCAGATACAGAAGATGGATCCTCTTTAATATTCTTTCCTTCTTCAGTTTCCGGTGTAGCAACTTCCTGTTGTTCTGCTTCAGTATCAATGATTGCTATTATAGTACCAACTGCAACCACATCACCCTCTTTAAACATAAGTTCTTTCAGAATACCATCAACAGGGGAGGGGATTTCAGAATCAACCTTATCTGTAGCTATTTCTGCAATCGGATCATCCTCATTTATTGAATCTCCGGGTTTCTTCAGCCATTTTGTTATGGTTGCTTCCAGAACACTTTCGCCCATTTTGGGCATTATAATTTCAAAACGTGCCATGTATATTATTGTGTGCTAATTATTAACTTTTTTTGAATGATTCTAAATAGCAAAGATAATACCTTTTTTTCAAAGACTGCATTTTTGTCATGAAAAATTTTTTTTCATGCTCACCAATATAAAAATATTGTAACTGCTCAACAAATAACACTCGTAGTTTTTAGCCACTAATTCACTAATAAGCACGAATATGTTGTGCTAAGCAATACAAAAGGCGTCTGCTTTTTTTGCAAAATCAACCTTGTTGATTTTGGTTTGTTTTTGTTGCAATTGCTCCTGATAATCCTTCTCGTCGCAATTTCAACAAAACAAACACAGCCTTTTGTATTGCAGAAAATTTTTTCTAACACAAAAAATTTATAAAACAAATGTCAATTGTGATTCGCAAAAACTTTTTTCTGCAAAAACCATGTTTGCCATAGCCAATCCCTTTGTGCCCATTGTGTAGTTCTCTGCGAACTTTGTCCCATCGGGATAAATTGGTTAAAAAAAGGTTAGTGAGTTATGCCAATTTATCATTTATCAATTTATCACTATGTGACGATGTGACTAGGTCAATCTCAAAAGGGAGGGCATGGTTTGTGGATGACCTATAAAAATATAGTGTTGAGCAAATACTAAAAAAGATAGTTTTCGCAAAATTAACACTGTCCCAATTTTCTAAAACCTTTTATAATAATAACTACATCCAGTCCGAATTTGTAGTCACGTGCATAAAGAATATTCAGATTATGAATTGTTTCATTATCGGGAACGATATTTCCCTGAATCTGATTAAGGGGGCTTAAGATGCCCTTTCGGAGTGCCGGTAGTTTTTTCCCGGTATGTGATTCAGCAAATCCAACCCAGGTTCTTTTCGATAATAATACAAGAAAAATATTACGCAGAAAATGAAATGGTTTTTTAACAATAATTGTCAATAATGGCCATAATGAAAGAAACAGCAAAGAGACAACAACATCAAGAGTTCGCTTATTTCTTCTGTTTTCAGGTTTATCAATGTTGTTGACATTCATGATATATACATCACCCTTTGCATTGATAGAGTTGCTTCCGATAATGAAAACACTGTCAGCTGGTGCAATTTTCATATCAACACCGGTATGCTGAAGATTGGCCATTTTTTCAATAATACCGGCTGCACTCATGTTCTTTGCACAAAAAATAACTTCATGTATTCCGTAAATTCTGATAATTTCTTCCAGTTGCGAAAACACACCAATATAATGTTCATCCTTTGGTTTTTCAAATGAAGAAGAGACAAATCCAATAAAAGCAGGTTTGCCTGGAGAAGAATTCATAAGAATTTCATTGACTCTTTCAGGTTCTTCACCATCACCAACAATGAGAAATTTTCTCTTTTCGATGGCATTTTTTCCAAAATCAATACGCTTAAGAAATAATCGTAAAACAAATAATGAAATCAGTGCCCATAATGTCCCCAGAAATATCAATGCTCTTGAAAATCTGAAACTTTCATCTAGAATTGAATAGACCAGAAGAATAATGACAGTTCCTGCAACAATACCTTTGATAATATTCTCAGGTTTAACAGATTTGTCGTACACGCCACTGAGATATGATGTGAACATCCATGTGAGAACATAGATTGGCAAAGCAATATACACAAGGTTAAGGGGATAATGTCCTCCATCAGGAAAAATGACGAATGTTTGCCAATAAATCATAATCAGATAAAACCCTGACGAAACAATAATAAAATCAGCAAGAGGCAGAAGAATGTTTTTAAAAAAACGATGTATAATTGCAACCCATGCTCTAAAAATAATGGCCAGACGTATAAAGAAAATAAAAGCCCTCAGTTTTGTTGATGAGTAGTGTTTTTCTGCAAAAATCTGCATTGCATTGTAAAATGTAAGCACATAGTTCAGGCTTCCTTTTTTTGTACTTTCACCCTTGTAATGAATAATTTTAGTTTCAGAGAAATAATAATTTTTATATCCTGCCTGTGTTATTCTGTATGAAAGGTCAATGTCTTCACCATACATAAAAAAAGACTCATCCAGCAGTCCTGTTTTATCAAGAGTTTCTTTTCTCAGCAACATAAATGCTCCCGACAACACATCCACTTCATGGTTCTGATGTTTGTCAAGATATGAAAGATGATATTTTCCAAAACGCTTTGATCGTGGAAACAATCGTGTAAAACCAAAAATCTTATAAAATGCAACCCACGGCGTTGGTAAACCTCTTTTGGATTCAGGCAGGAAATTTCCCTTTCCGTCAATCATCTGCACACCAAGACCACCTGCATCAGGATGGCTTTCCATAAATTCAACTGTTTTCTTCAAAGTGTCTTTTTGAACCAGTGTGTCAGGATTTAATAAAAGTATATATTTACCTGAAGATTTTTCAATTGCCTGGTTATTTGCTTTTGAAAAACCAAGATTTTCCTTGTTGTCAATGAGAATTGCGTGTGGAAATTTTTCCTTTACCATTTCAACTGACTGATCAACACTGTTATTGTCAACAACAAAAACTTCTCCGTCAATGCCCTCAATGGCTTCATAAACAGAATGAAGGCACTGCTCAAGAAAGAATGCGACATTATAATTTACAATAACAATACTCAGCTGCTTCATGGCAAATATTCACAACGCAAAATTACATGAAATATTCAGTCCTGAAAAATATTAATCAGGTTTTCATCTCCAATATTTTATGTTAACCATTTGTTAACTGCATGTATCTATCAGATTATCAATTATATATATTTATTATTTGTTGTTTCGTATTGATACTATTTGCTTTTAGTATGTGTATTAAGTTATTTTTGTAAAAAAAAATTTAATTATGAAAAAAATTGCTATTGTTTATGTAATCATGCTCGGTGCATTGATACAAGCTCAAACTCAAAATGTAGGCATTGGAACAACCACACCTCACAACTCAGCTTTACTGGATTTAACATCAATATCACACGGATTGCTTGTACCTCGTGTTACTCTGATTGCAGTGGGCAATGGAACATCGCCTGTGAATGGTCCTGCAACCGGTTTACTTGTTTACAATACAGGTGGTGCACTTGCAGCTGGATTCTGGTATTGGAACGGGAGTCAATGGACACAGATTGGAGCAGGTGGGGTAGGAGGCTGCACTACTCTTGAAGATGCATACAATTGTGGTGGTGCAGGAGCAGGAAGGACAATCACTGCCAATTCGGGTCATGTTGAAATTACAATGCCGTCAACAGCTACAAATGATGCAGCACTTGCTGTGATTTCAAACAAAGGAACACTAGCCGCTACAACAGATGCAATTTATTGTCGTAATACAAATTATGGAACAGCTTTGTATGGAGAAAACACAAACGGAGCCAACAGAGAACCATCAGTTTGGGGGTTTTCAAATGTTACGCAAACAGATGTAAATTATTTGCCCGGCGGAGTTTGGGGGTTTAAATCTGGAACTGGCTACGGAACCGGTGTTCTGGGACAGGCAACTGGTGGTGTTGGCACTGCAGGATCAGGAGTTACTGGACTGGCAACCAATAACAATTTTGGAGGTGATTTCTGGTCACAAAATTTTATTGGATTACAAGCCGAAACATCATTAAATGGAACACAGGCACTTCAGGTTGTTTCAAGCGGTGCCAGTGCTTTACAGCCAAGCATTTATTCAAGAGGATGGAGTCAGTTTCAGTGCAGTAATCATGCTTCAGGTCATAGTGTTATTGCCAACAATCTTGCAGGTGAAGCCACATGGGCATCAAGTGCAGGTAGTTATGGTTATCTGGGAACCGCAAGTGTTGCATGGTGGTATTTATATTATTACAATGCAACTCAAGTTTCTAAAAGAGAAGAAAAAAGAAATATAACGTATGTTGAAGACGATTTATCAGAATTTGTTATGCGAGATATAGAAAATCTCAAACCATCATTTTATAAATATAATGTTGAAATTGATGAATACATTGAAGGTCAGGAAGCGAAAGTAAGATACAATATGCATATGGGACTTATTCTTGATGAAACACCAGACTATATTCAGGGAAATTCATTTAGTGGAATTGACAATTATTCTCTCACAACCATGGCCATCACAGGTGTACAGTACAACAGAAAAAGCATTGTTCAACTGGAACAACAAGTTGAAGCAATTCAAACTCAGGTACAGGATTTTGGTATGGCCGGTTTTTCAGGAACAGAAACACGTGTAAACTACAATAAAGACTTTAAAGGAACTGTACCTGTTGTTACAATCACTCCAACCGGACCAGCTGAAAATTATTTCATCAGCAAGCAGGATGACAAAGGATTTGTTGTGGTATCTGATAAAAACCAGGAGTTTGGATTCAACTGGATTGCTATTGGAACTGTTGCAACTGATCAAAGACAGGATGATGACATCAATATTGACCCGCAATTACTTGACCAACTCATTGTTGATGATTCCAGAAAACAAAAAATGTATGATTGGACACGTTCAATGCAACAGGAAACAATGAAATTGCAAGGAAAAAGAGATAATCGTAACTTAATGAATACCAAAAACATAGAGGATTAAAAAAAAATAAAATGTTAAAAAAATCATTATTAAAATGATTTTTCTTCTCATATTATGATAAAGTTATTTATATTTGCGATGAAATTCGATAAAAAATAATTCAGTTCAATTATGATAAAAAAATTACCCCTCGTTATCATTCTATTTGCCATCGGAAATTTTGCTACAGCCCAGGTTTTTTATAATAACGGAGCTGTTGTAAGTGCAAAACCCGGAGCGTTTATTCAGGTAAACGGAGCAGCACAAAATGCATCTGGCACTATTACAGTTGAAGAAAATGCAGGTGTTTCAGCTGAAATGACAATTACAGGCAATTTTACCAATGATGCCACTGCCGGAGGTGATGGCATTTATAGAGTTGCTGGTAACTGGCTTAATAACAATGCGTTTAATGCCGGCACCGGAAGTGTTTATTTAGATGGAGCAGCTCAACAGGTTGGAGGCAGTGTATCAACAAGTTTCCATAATCTGATACTTGAAGGAACCGGCAATAAGACCCAGACTATTAATCAAACGGTCACAAATGTTTTAAACCTGAATGACAGAGAGTTGCTTACAGAAACATATTCGATGTTCGTAACAAACACAGACCCTGCTGCCATTGTTCGTACAACCGGATTTGTATCAAGTCTGGGCACAGGTGTTTTATCAAGAAACACCAATACAACTTCAACTTATTTATTTCCAGTAGGTTCAAGTGTTGGCACAACAAGATATCGTCCTGTAGAAATAGCACCAACAAACACAACGGCATCAACTTACACAGTGAGAATGGCAAATGTGGATGCCAGTTCAGAAGGATTTGACAGATCACTTGTCCCAACAGAGATTTGCAATACAAATCCCAATTTCTATCATAGAATTAATCGTACAGTTGGAACTGCACCCATCAATATGTCAATTTATTATAAT
>CAZGIW010000120.1:0-8223 GCA_964526285.1 uncultured Bacteroidales bacterium
AATTTGAAACTGTGTTATGGCTTTTGCAGAATCAACTGGATTATTCGTGTTTATTCGAGTATTCGTGGCTTAAAAAAAAATAGCGCTGAGCAGTTACAAAAAATTTGTTCATACTCTCCACGTAATAATGATTGTTGTTTTTTAGTCACAATAAACAAAAAAGCAAATCGTTTAAAAATTTGTAACTTTGAAGACTAGTATATATCTCTCAATGAAGTACAGAATTGTTTTTGTTTTTTTTATTATCACATTGATTTGCAAGAATCTGTATTCACAATATCCATTTCCTGTTAAAGAATATACAGATTCACTGGCTTCTCTCGGAGATAAAATTATCAATGGAAAATCAGATTTTGTCCGGTTTGAAGCCAATGAAAAGTTTAAAAACTTACTGGTTTTTATTCTCAGTCATGACAAAGCCATAGAAATTGATTTTTCTCCAGTAAAAAATCTTTCTGCACTTGCTCCTGAGGATAATAGTTTTATGATTTTTTCATGGGTTGTTCCCAGAACAAATCAATCTTTTGAAAGTTTTGGTATTTTATATGCATATAATAACAGGCGTAAAGTGTATGAAATTATTGAACTAAAAGATGTAAAAAATACGGTTACCAATGCTGAAAAAAAGACATTCAGAAAAGGAGAGTGGTGGGGCGCATTGTATTATGATATTATTACGGTAAAGTCAAGAGGAAGAGTGTATCATACATTAATAGGGTGGGACGGGAATAATGCATTATCTACACGAAAAGTAGTAGATATTTTATCATTATCACCCATGGCTCAACCCACATTCGGAGCTTCATTGTTCAGCGGATTTGGCAAACAGCAAAAGCGTGTAGTGTTTGAATATTCAGCCAATACTCAGATGGTTCTGAGATATGAAAAGCAAACCTATTATGTTGAAAAAAAGAAAAAATCCAAAAACACACAAAAACCACCAACCTCCAAAACACCACACACAAGCGATGGATTTAAAGCTCAGCAAAATGTAGATGATAATATTAAAAGAAAGAAAAAATCAGCTCTCATGATCGTGTTTGATCGGCTTGTTCCTCTCAATCCTTCTTTAAATGGGGTGTATGAATTTTATATTCCTGAAACAAATATTGTTGATGGCTTTTTGTATTACAATGATCGTTGGAACTACATTCCTGATGTGGATGCTCGAAACCCAATAGTCCCTCATGACAAATTGCCTCAGATGCAGAAAGATGGTCACATGCCTGTATCGCAAAGAAAAGTTAAAACCAAAATTCCTCCTGTTAACGATAATTAAACACTACAAACCATATGCAGTTTGTATTTGCCACCAATAACAAACATAAGCTGGAAGAAGCCCGGCATATATTGAAAAATCACGAAATTCTCAGTCTTGCCGATTTGAATATCAGCGTGGATATTCCTGAAGATTTTGAAACACTTGAAGAAAATGCCATGCAGAAGGCAAAATTTATTCATAAACTGACAGGAATGAATGTTTTTGCTGATGATACTGGTCTTGAAATTGAGGCACTGGATGGTCGTCCTGGTGTTTATTCAGCACGTTATGCAGGAGAGGGGTGTACTTTTGAGGATAATGTAAAAAAGGTACTTAAGGAATTGAAAGGAATTGAAAATCGCAATGCAGCTTTTGTCACAGTTGTGGCACTCATAGTTTCAGGACAGGAGTATTTTTTCAGAGGAGAAGTTTGTGGCAGAATAACAGAAACCTCATCAGGACTTGAAGGTTTTGGATATGATCCGGTGTTTGTGCCCCACGGATATGAGCAAACATTTGCCCAAATGCCTGCATCACTCAAGAACAGTATCAGTCACAGGGCGATTGCTTTTCAGAAGGTTGGCGATTTTTTTAAGGAAGATTAAATTGTTTTTAATACAGCTTTGTCATTGGTTCGCTAAGCTATTAATGGCTGAACCTTGATTAACATACAAAATCTGCTCTCTGTAGGGCTTTCTTCTACTCCATCTCTATCAGCAATAGAGCCGATAAAAACATTTGAATTGATTGTTTTGTTTTCATAATTTCATGGTTTTTTAATGAATGATTACTTTTTGATTGAATTGTTTTGTTTTTGTTGTGCTACAGCTTGGTGTTTGTGTGCCACACGAAAGATTCGTGCGGCAGAGGGTTTCATTTTTTTTGTTTTAATTATTTATATGATACTCTTTTATTTCCCAAACGATTGTGTCATTATCAGTTGTTATGATTTTTCTTTTAATAATTCCAATGTTTTTGCAATAGTATACACGCTCATACTTTTTATTATTATATTCTTTATAGTTCGTGAAGATTTTTATGTTATGGTATGTTATGTTATTTATTTGGAAAAAATCCATGAACTCATAATCAACGTCACTCGTTCCACCTTCAATAAATGGGTGCATAAATAGAATATACATTCCTAATAATCCTGCCTGCCCATAAACATATGTGTTTATATTGCCAACTAATATATCAAATTCTCCGCATTTATGAACAAATCCATTTTCGAAAGAACAATAATACTTTTGGTAAAAGCTATCAAAATAATATTCATATTTTCCGGAAGCCCCAGGATAACTAGATTCGCGATAAATGAAAGTTTGTTGTATTAAATTAACACTATCAACGAATGTGTTAACAGAATCAATATATATCCAATATGACCCTTCGGGAAAGATTATATAATCTTTGAACTCTTGTGGTATTTGATAATAGGGTATATCTTTTTTACAATTTGCACCAAAGATAAGGAACCATGCAATTATTAATAAAAAAAGTGTTTTCGTTTTCATATTTTCAAAAATTTAATGAATAATCAGTTTTAATAAAAAATCAGCAGCAATACAATCTTGCATTGCTGCCAAATACATAGCAGATGGTATGTCTTCTGAAAATTTTGGTATTGAGGTGTTGTTTTTCATGGGTGAGATGGTTTTGACTTTGCAAATATACAAAAATGTTTTTTAATTATGCAAGATAAATGATTGAAGACAAAAGATAAAAGTAAAAAGACAAAAGAACAATAGAACAATAGAACAATAGAACAATGGAACATTTGAACTGAGAAGTTTTTATTCGCTTATTGGTAATTCGTAAAACTCGTAAAATTCGTATTTAGTAGAGCAGATTTGTAGTGAAGACAAAAGATAAAGGGACAAAGACAAAAGCTAGAGGAACAATAGAATAATAGAATAATAGAACAATAGAACAGTAGAAAGATAGAAGATAGAAAATATGAAATAGAAAATATCCCAAAGGGATCACGATGTGAGAAAAGTTGGATTTGTGAGTTAATGAATTGGTTAATAGGTAATTCGTAGAATTCGTTATTCGCTATTTGTAGAGGGAATTAGTAGTGAAGATAAAAGTGAAAATAATTTTGATTAAATTTGGGAAAAGTTGTATTAATGTTTTTCAGAGCCACTGCCCTGAAGTTGTCATTAAACAAATTGTTTTTGATGCTGATTGTTTTTGCAGGGTTGGCGATTTTTTGAAGGAGAAATAAATTGTATAAACAGGCAATGTCGTTGGTTTGCCAAACTTAGAATGATTAAACTGTGTTTTACATACCGCAAACTTTTTCTAATCAGCCATTTACTTATTCAATAAAAATGATATTTTTATTTAGTAATAGTTTTATCAAAAAATTGGTGCTTATGAAAAAGTTATACTTTTTTTCGGGATTTATTTTCGCTTTCTGTTTTTTAAATGCTCAAATGTGGACAAACGTATCAGCACAGTACGGAATATCAGATGTTGTATCTGTTGTTGAATATCCCGGTCAGGGCACATTGGTTGCCACAAAGTCAGGCATTTATAAATATTCAAATGGATTGTTTTTTGCTTTTAATGTGGCCAATGCAACTGACATTAACAAGCTTCAACATTTCAATGGAAAGCTATACGTATCAACTGATAATGGTCTATATATTTGGTGCCAGCAAACAGGAACAGAACATCTTGATTTTTCAG
Source organism: uncultured Bacteroidales bacterium (assembly GCA_964526285.1). Lineage (GTDB taxonomy): Bacteria > Bacteroidota > Bacteroidia > Bacteroidales > DTU049 > CAYMAZ01. The sequence continues at coordinate 3,959 of CAZGIW010000120.1, forward strand.
CAGGATTGATGTCAAATCATGTTTATGGTTCTTTTTCCTTTGGAAATAAACTATGGATTTTACAGAAAGACTACCTTACCTTGAGAGATGGAACAACTTTTTTCCATTATCATTTTCCTGATATGTTTCAAAATGATCTAGACAATAACTTTAATAAAAGAGGGGTAGGTTTAATTGATAATTATGGGATTTTCTATTTTTCATACAAAAATAAGTTAATGAAGTTTCAAAATAATATTTTGGACACATTACATGTCTTTGCTGACCCAATAAATGATATTGTACTTAATACTCAGACAAATCAGGTTTTTATTGCAACAGAAAGAGATATTTTCTTAAAACAGTCGAATCAATATCATCATTTGTTTTCTATTCCTGCCACCAATAATGGAAAAATAAACTTTATTCGACACATTCCTGCATTTCAACAACTTCTGATATCAGTTTCAATTGCTTCACATTACAGTGTTTTTCTATTATATGATATTAATTATCAGGAATATAAATATGGCGGATATATTAATTCCAAACATTTTGATGTATACATTTCTAACTCAATAATTCACATTTCGGCCGAAAAAGGGCTTTTTGTCAATGATATTCAGATTTTTGATGCCATATTTTCAGAAGATCTTGAAGGTGTGAATTTCAGGGCAAAGTTTACTGCATCAGGTAATTTATTTTGGGAAGGTATAATTCAGGAATATTTTGGTCAAAAACTCCATCTGAATTTTCCAAAAGATGAGGATAAAATTACGGTTTTTGCCGCAAGTATTTGGTTAGGTGGTTTTAATCAATATAATACATTATGCCTGGCTGCAGAGAGATTTCTACAGGAGGGCAAGGATTTTAATTCAGGACCTGTAAGTAATGTATATAATAACCAGTATGATGAAAAATATTCCAGGTTATGGAAACTCAACAGTACAGATATTACCAATCATGCTGCAAATTACAATATGTCAGGTTATCAAATGTTATACAATATTCAAAATTGGCCTGCACACGGCAATGTGCAATATGGTGAGGCTCCCTATCTGGCTCCTTTTTTTGATGCAAACCAAAATGGTATTTACGATCCCCAAAACGGAGATTTTCCAATTATTCCAGGAAAACAAGCCATATATATGATTTTTTCTGATGACAGATATATCAACACTGAATCAGGAGGACAAAAAACAGGTGTTGAAGTTCATGCAATTGCATATGTTGTTGATATACATAATGATACTGTTTTTAATGATGTCCTATTTTTAAAATATAATTTATTCAACAGAAGAAACAATGATTTTTCACAATTCTATATCGGGCATTGGTCTGATATTGATATTGGGTATGCATTTGATGACTTTATTGGATGTGACACATCATTGCATTGTTTTTATGGGTATAATGGAGATAATTATGATGGAAACATTTCCAATCCTTCAGGAGAACATTATGGATATGCTCCACCTGTACAGGGTATTACTTTCCTTAATAATAATATGAGTTCTTTTAATTTTCATAACAATATGGGTGGTTCATTTCAAATTGATCCTCAAAATGTTTTTGAATATTATAATTTATTACAGGGATTGAAAATAGATGGTTCACCTTACATTAATCCTTTGAATGGTCAAATTACTAAATTTTCTTTACCTGGAAATCCTATGGACAGTAATCAATGGTCAGATATAACTTCGGGCAATGGGCCTTATGACAGAAGGGGACTTGGAACCACAGGTCCAATGAACTTCAATTCAGGTTCAAGTTTTTGCTGGGATATTGCTTATGTCTATAATCGGGACTGTACTGATAGTCTTATGTGTGATAATCTCTCCAATATTCAGGGCTTTTTAAATAAAACTGCACATGTAAGAAATGTTTTTAATACAACCGGTTACCAATGCCCAATGTCAAATACTGTTTTTACTGTAAATCAGATTCCTGAAGATGTACCCTTTAAAATTGTTGATGCTTATATTTATAACAGTCAGATAAATTATTCACAACCAATTGATTATGCTGAAATAGTTTTTGCAGACAGATATGGAAACAACAGAGTAATAACAAATTGGAAAATTTATCAGGGAAGCTCTGTTATTGATGTAAATGATGTGGTTTTTGATGTGGACAGAACATCAAAGGCAATGTTTCTATTAAACCTTAACCATAATCCAAATGAGGAAATAATGGAGTCATATACAATTAAATTATACTCTGATGGTTTAACCCATATGATTGAAAATCAAATCTTTTTCGTCTCAATATCCCCAAATCCGGCCAATGATATACTACTGGTGAATTTTAACGAAAAACAAATATTGCCTGTTGAATTAAGTATTATGAATTTAAGTGGTAGTATTGTATTTACTTATATTCTTGATAAGAAATCAAATCAGTTGGATATTGCAAATGTTTCACAGGGGATGTATTTTATAAGAATCATTGATAAAGAAGGCAATACTCAAACTGTAAAATTAATTAAACAATAGATAAATTCTGGCTCAAAGAAGGAGTGTCATAAATTTTTTGTGGCACTCTTTTTTTTAACCATGCATTTATTGTTTAAAACAATAAGCAATTAAATGCTTGATATTCAAGTTTTCTATGAACTTACCTCAACAATATCAATTCTTCCCTTGCACGGGTGATTGCTGTGTATAACCATCGCAAACCTGAAATTTCAGCAGGGCGTTTCATCAGAAACTCGGTGTCAACAAACACTTTTTTCCATTGCCCGCCCTGGGCTTTATGACAAGTAAGTGCCCATGCAAACTTTACTTGCAACGCATTCACATATGGATCTTCCTTCAAAATTTCAAGAGATTTTTTTCTTGTGAGTCTGCCACCATGTTCTTTACTAATATTGTTCCACAGCTCCATAAACATATCATGAGGCAGGGCAGGAGAGTTAAGGCGAAGTGTATCAAGCATAATCTTCATGTCAACCACAGGCTCTCCCTTTTGATATAATAATGTAACACTCACATCGGCAAAGCTAAAACCATATTTTTCTTCCATGTTCCTCACTGACCGCACAACCATCATTTCGCCGTTGGCAATAAAATCCTTTCCGGTATCACCAAGCCAGAAATAATTGTTTTTGACTGCCATAATCACATCTCCGGCATCAATGATGTTTTCGCGCATAAAAATAGTTGAACGGATAAACTCATTGTATTTGTTGGCCACCTTGTTTGAAACGCAAATAATCACAGCATCACTGTTTTTATCATGAAATGAATTGCTGATCATATCCTGAATTTGCCATGACTCTGGTTTGATAACATCACTATAATCTTCAGTTTCAAATACCGGCCATGATAAATGGTGGTTTTCTATGAGTGTTCTGATATATGTGGCATTGACAAGAATACCGCTGTCGCTGGCCTGGCGCACAATTTCACGTAGTGTGACAACATGGGTTTCCACATCAAACTGGGAAGAGATGTACTGTTCACTCAGAGCAGGACTTGTATTGTGATTAACAGGAGGCAGCTGTGCCGGATCTCCAATAATGATGATTTTGTTGTCTTTATTACTTTTAATGTATTCAAACAAATCACTCAAAAGACCAGTGTCGGGCATCACAAAACCGTCATTGCCCTGAGTGCCTTGCCCACCCTGAATCATTGAGGCCTCATCTATAATAAACAAAGCATTGGAATATTTATTGAAAGCAAGTTTGAAAATAGCAGAGCCATTTGGCTTCATTTCAAAATTGTAGATATGCTTATGTATGGTAAATGCTTCATGTTTTGATATATCGGTCATTACTTTTGCTCCTCTGCCCGTTGGAGATAAAAGAATTACGGGTTTTCTGAGAGCACCAGCAGCGGCATCAGCAACAGATTTGACAAGTGTTGTTTTTCCGGTACCTGCATATCCCTTAAGAATCATAACATTTGTTGGTGATTTGGGATTGAGCAAATCTTCAAATCCATCAAGTGCATCTTCCTGACAATTTGTGGGTGTGTGAGGAAAGAATGACCTGAGAATGTCACTCATAAAAACGGAAGATTTTTTTTCTGCCATTGTATTAAAACGGATATCCAATCCCGAAGTTAAGGTTTAATCTTTTTGTGGCACCTTTTACACCAAGCCATTTTTCACCTTCGGGCATGGCCGGATCATGAACGGGAAAACCAGCATCAAGCCTGAAAATAAAATAGCCAAAATTTAATCTTATTCCCACGCCTGCACCAATGGCAATTTCTTTATGAAATTCTTCAGGGTTAAATTCCCCTCCCGGATAGTCTTCGTATTCTTTCAGCATCCAC
>CAZGIW010000121.1:0-8163 GCA_964526285.1 uncultured Bacteroidales bacterium
TTGATTTTTGCCATTGCACTGTCAGATTGTTGTTGAGTTTAATGAGCCAAATATGATGAATCCCTTTTGCAGGTACGGTTTTATCACCCGATATGCCGGAAACAGAACTGACACCCACAAGGTATCCTCCATCGCTGGTTTGCACTGCTTTTATGAAATTGTCAGCCAAGCTGCCTCCATAAGTTCTTTGTCTAATTACTTCGGTATGTACTTGAGAGCATACAATGCTATTTAAAAGCAAGATGTTTAAAACGAGTAAAATTGATTTTTTCATAAGAATTGGTTTTACTATTATGCAAATATATAAATAAAGGAGGTTGCATTACACAACCTCCTTAAAAAAAGCTATTCTGATTTCACAGTTATAATGCTTAAATTCGAACCATCAGGAAAACTAAAAACATTAATCAAAAAACCATAAGGGATGCCGCCTTCTGGCTCTACTATAATTGTTTCTGTCTTTCCCTGATCAATGTAAATATTAGTGTGATATATAACATCTCCGTTAAAATCATGCAAGGAATATTCAAATTCCATTGATTGTGTGGCACTGAGAGTCATGTTGAATTGATTTTCCTGAATTGGAACAGGAAAAATATTTGCACTCAAATGATTGGCCATGGTTTCGGGATTATACGATTCATTTGATTTTTCTTCAACTACACGCAGAAATGAACCGTCTTCAAAATGGTAAGAAATGCAATACAATCCTGGATTCAGCTGGATGGGAATGTTTATCTGACCACCCTCATTGTCAAACAGGTCTGACATCTGAATGTTTGATATAAGGTTGCCCGTTTCAGAAATTTGCTGAATAGTAATGCCACTATAAGGAGACCAAAATTCTCCTATTTCAACATTTGCAATGTTTTGAAAGCTTTCAAACAGCCCCCATATCCATACAATAGTATCAAGATTGAGGACAATTTCTTTTCCAACTTCTTGATTTATTGCTGGAGCAATGTTAGAATTTGGAGTTGTTATATTATCACAGCTAAGCTCATACATACCACAAGGCACAGGAGAACCGTATATATTCATGTAATCAATGGCCTCCAAGATATCGGCAATTTGTATTGTTTGTATTTCTGTTGAGAACAGGCAATTTCCTGTTAATTGAGATTTTGCCCATGGCCCTTTAAACTTTTTAACACCAATAATATTGTATTCAGATATGGGTGTGCCATTTCCATCTTTATATACAACCGATGAGTTATTTGTGATTGAGATAACGTCTGGAAGGCTACTATAACCGGGGGTCATTGATGAAATATTGTAATAATCTCTAAACTTATAAAGATTATATGGAGTATAAATATTATTCACATAGGACTCGATATCTATATTATTCCACACACTCAATGGAAAGTATTCATAATAATACACAACATTTGGATCAGTTTGTTCAGCAGTAGGTTGTAAAACGAGCCTTGATTTATCAACAGTTTTGTGTTTATATTGAACAATTTCATAAGCATACGTGCTTCCTACACAAGGAAAAAATTGGAATACTTCCCAATCTGGACCACCAAAAACCTGAGTTGAAATCTCAACATTTTCCTCAATATAAGTTTGGTTGGCAAAATGAGCTATAATTCTCAAAGAAAGATTCTCCATGTTTTTAAACTCTTTCGGAATTTCCATGTAGTTTTTTCCGATTAGTTCAAAACTCTTTAAAACTTCTTGGTTTACAAGTTCAAAATCCTCATAAAAATTCAGGATAATTTCCACACTCCAATAACTCACATCCACAGAAAAGTTATTTTCAAGAACAACAAAACCGTTGGTGTTTTGAGGTTTATGCCTTACAAGATATGAGTCTTGTGAAAAAGTTTGCAGAAATGCAAACAATGCTAATAAAATAATAATGGGTTTTTTCATAATGGAATTCATTTATACAATGCCCTACTTTGTTTTCAGGAGTGTTCAGGTCAACTTTTTCTCCCGTTACAAGTATTTGGTTTTCTATGTGACGCTTTCGGTTCATTGTTGTTTTGCCATAAAGTGGCTGACTTACACCGTTTTGTCGCTTTTCAAATAGCTCATAACGTTTCGAATATGCGTAGTGCGGGATTTCGAAGCACTTACCTGTCAAGTCGCTACTTTGTTTAATAAATGCTTTAATGTTCAAATTTAGCAAATTACCCCGCATTACGTATATTTATTGTTACAGCCCGTTTTTATTGTTGCTATTTCTTCTGTCCTGTCAAAATACGCATAATAATTTGGTATTTCTTTCAATAGAATCGTTTCTCCTTGTCCATATTTTTTGAATTGTTGTCGGAAGCGTTTTATGTTTTTAATCAAATTACCAGTGTATCCATAGTTGTGGAAAACTGTCATTGAAGGAATGTGTTTAATTGCGAATCCATTTTTGTTTGCTCTAAAACAGAATTCTATATCCTCACTTGCGGCTGTCGGAAAATTTTCATTAAAATCCACTTGTTCTGCAACTTCCCTTGTAATTGCAAAATTTGCAGTCGTTCCGTATAATAGTTTGTCTGATTCTTTTATTTGTCTGCCATTTAGGGTACCATTAATGTCATGATATTTACCAAACCAACAATTATCGAAAGATGGTGTATTTCCTGAAAGAATCTGAAATTCTCTATGTTCGTGAAATGAGTTTGTAATATTTAAAACCCATTCTTCTGATAAAATACAATCAGTATCGGTAAATGCAATTATATCTGAACCATTTTGAATTGAAAGCTTTTTCCCAAAATTCCTTGCCTTTGCTGGTCCAGAATTTTGTTCAAATCGAAATACCTTAACGAAATCTGGAAATTCAAAATGAATCGGAGAGCAATCATCAACAATAATTACTTCATTAGGCTTTAAAGTCAATTTTTCAATCGAACGTAATAAATTCAGAATGTCATTTTTGTCCTTTTGAGTTTTAATAAATGTTGGTATAACTAGACTAACCTTTGGGCTTTCAGGAATATTGTTTAGTTTTTGTACTGGAAAATCGAAATAATTATGTCTATTATTTACATTGCCACAATGACTTTTAAATGTAAAAACCTCTATCGTTTTGGTTAAAAGAAATTTGTAACGGTATGGTTTGCCAGAATGCTTTTCATACCAGTAATCTAATATTTTGCCGTATGGAAGATTTGAAAGAGAACTCATGTTACATTCCTAAGTTTGCACAGTTTTGACAATAATAATGGTTCTTATATGAATCTAAGAACTCTAATCTTTCAGGGCTTTTCCATACTTCGCTCAACGACTGTTTGAAAATATTACCATAAACGTATGGATTAAACATATTACATGGAGTTATAGTGCCATCATAGAAGATACATAGCTCTTTATTCAAAGCAGGACAATTTTTCATTGTTCCGTGTGTTTGTGTCGATTGGGTATTATTTAATTGGACACCTGCTAATTGGTCAGGATATAAACATTGTAAATTTGAGTTTGAAAATAATTCAGAGGCTATTTTAAATTGCTCAGAGATATTTTGTTTTTGTTCATGCACTAACTTGATAAATGGCTCAATTCCTTCATCTCGTCGAATTGTGTTGTATAAAATATGACAGTTGTTTTCAAAAGCAAATTTTGCAATATCATAAACACGGTGAATGTTACTTTCTTGAATTGTAAAAATTATGAAAGGTCTACTCAACAGGGCTTGTAATTGCTTTATGTTTTCTTCAATGAATTTAAAATTTGCACCTTTTCGAATTGCTGTCAATTCCTCTGCAACAGAACTATCCATTGAAATAAAGAGTTGAACCTTATTATCTATCAACGCATTAATTATGCGTTGATTATTGAATGAGAAATTAGAAAACAGGTTGATATTTAAGTTTGGATATTCTTCTTTTGTATAGTTTAGAATTTTTACAAAATCAGGGTGTATCGTACTTTCACCACGCCCATTTAACCTAATTGTTTTAGTTTTGTCTCCAATCTGCGACAATAAGCTTTTGTAATTCTCAAAGTTCAAAAATTTATTCTTATCAAATGGATTAAATTCTTTCCCAAAACCGCACATACTGCAACTTAAATTGCAGTTAAAGCTTAATTCGACTATTATTTCTTCAAATTCATTCATTAATTTTTCATGTTGCATTTTAAAACCTTGCAGGGAAGATTACATATTTTCATTTTCTCACTCACGCTAACAGTATACTCAGACGATAAGATATGATTCATATCATTGTGGTTTAAGTTTCCAATCGGTTTTTGACAACCGTTAATCCAAGTTTGTTGAAAACAAGTGTAAACATCACCATTTTGTATAATTGATAAATTCCTATCCGATGCAAAACACTGTTGTCCATCGTCTGGAATTTTAGCTTGTTTATTTTCAATTGGAGTCCATGTGCCATCAAAACCTTCTGTCATATAATCCTGAACTGAATGGTAGATGTTTTTTGAATTTGCATAATCAGAAACACCTTTCAAATATGGCTGTGTTTCTTTTGCCAAAACCGATTGAATGCTGATTTGGCTTGGAGTCAAAACACTTGTTGCGTAATCAAGATTCTTGAAAACAACATCATAGGAGTTTGAACCACGAACAAATTTCCAAAACTCTCTATCAACTGTGTCAATGGAAACAACAATATGTGAATTGTAGTCCGAAACTTTGTCAATAAAACCTTTATCCATTAATACCCCATTTGTGATAATTACAGTTCTAATGCTGGTATTTGAGATTCCATGTAATATTTCGTAAATCTCGTTTTTGAATAAAAGTGGTTCTCCTCCAACGATGCACAATTCTTTTGCAGTCGGAATACCCTTTAATCCGTTTATGATTTTTTCAGTCGGTAATCTATCTGCCTTATCTTTGTTTTTCCAATGCGAACACTTTGTACATTTTTGGTTGCACTCAATCGTGTTCATGAAATAAATATTAGACGGTTTATACATTGGTTACTCGGTCTTTCTTTAAATGGGCTGTAACGGTTACGTGTATGGTGTCGTTTGGCGATTCGAAGCACGAACCTGTCAAACCGCTACAAAGTTTATTAGATGTAACGCCCTTTAAATTAGCACTATCCGCCAAATGCACTATACACGATGTTGGCTGCTGTGCTTCTTTTTTCTGCCTGTTTGTCAATTAATTAAACACAAGCCCTATGGTCAATCCACAGGGCTTTGTCTTTATTACTTTTTGTTTTTCAGTCGGTCGTTTATTTGTTTTGCCCATTTTTCAACAAACTGCAATTCTTCACTTAACTGCGTATTAATTTCTTCGTCATACAATTCAAATTTTACTTCTCCCTTATTTTTGTTTGTAAGTATAAAACTAAGGTCTACACGCTCAATAATTGAATGGTTCTCTTTATCGATTTTAACGTTTCGTGTTTTCTTAACGGCTTGGCAAATATGAACTTCTGAAAGGTCAACAAACTTAGAAATTGCTTCTTCTTTTTTCTGTTTGAAGAAGAAAACGAAATTTCTGTTTTCGTCTATTCCTAAAACAAAGTCGCCACAAATTTCGTGTTTATTAATAATGCAACTCTGTTGATTTGCAATGTTTATTAATGATTGAAATGCTTTTTTTTCTGTTTTTTTTCTGTTTCTGCCCATTAAAATTATTGGCACGATACAGATAGCTATCAGAATAGCTCCAATAATGGTAACACCTAAATCCATTTTTAAGTCTTTTAAAATTCATAAATAATAATTTGGCAATGTGTATAACAAAGCCTTTTAAACTCAAGTTATTTCACTTGAATGGGAACAAGAGCTTAAAAAAGGATTACCAAAAATAGTGGAAGGGGAAAATGATGTCTGTTTTCCGATGTTGTATCAGAAAGTTTCTCGAAATATTGGTATACTGCGAAAATGCTGTTTCAAATAACTGCTCTGTTGTTTTTGAAATTTCCCCAAGTCCATTGAATGGATTTTTGAAACTTGGAACAGGTTGGTTGATATAATTATTTACCGAACTTTTAGACTGTGACGTGTGGCAGAAGAGTTTTGTTGAAAAGTCTGAAAAATATTGCTCTTGCGAAGTAGTTGTATTGCTATGAAAATCAGAATGTGCAAGCGACTTTGTAACAACACCTATTGCGAAGCAATAAATTGCTGTTAAAAGAACTACTCTTAATATTCTTATGTTATTTTTCACGGTGCAAAGATAGATTGATAGTTGATTTAATTTTCAAATTGATGTGGTGGATTTGAAAAAAACATTTTCAGGTAAATAACAACTCCAAAAGCAACGAGAACCAAACCGATGATGTTTGTGATTGTTGTAAAAAAGCCTATAAACAAAACCAACATTCCTGTAAGCAACATTCTTTCAGAATAGCGAACAAGTTCCATTGCTGAAAGGCTTTCAATGTTTCGTGAATATTTGAAAAGTTCTTTATCAATATGAACTTGAGCAATCACAATCCAAACAATCGCAATTTTCATAATCAGTAATCCCATTACGTTTATTAATGGATGATGGAATTTGTCAAGCGGTAAGAAAACATAATAAAATTCAGGAACAAGAGAGTAAAACACAGTCATAACGCCAAATAGAGAAAAGATAATCCAAAAATATCCGCTAACACGTTTCAGTCGATTGTATTCAAGGATTTTTTCGTTTGTGGCTGCTGGGTCTGAAATTCTTGTAACTTTTCGGAATTGTTTCCAAAAAATGATTAGCCAAGTTGCAACAAGCATAAAGGCAGGTAAATACATTTGTAAAGTTGGGTCTGTCATAATTTCTTTATTTTTTTAAGGTAAAACAATCAAAGGGGTTTGCCCTTCATATACTAATTCGTTTATTAAAAACCGTCTGAAAAGTTGGTCAGTAAAAAGGCGTGAGCCTTTTTGAACAATCAACATTTCATCAATTTTATTTTTAATTACTTTTTTTATATCGTTAAATGGATTGTTGCCTTCATAAATAGCAAATGATGTGTTGTATTTATCTGAAAACATTTCTTTTAACTCTTTTAGATGCCTTTCAATCCCTTTTGTTCTTTCATTGGGTTTTGCCAAATAAAAAAAGGTAATAGTGGTGTCTTTATTGTCAATGAAATTTAGGAACTTGTTCAATTCCAAAATATTCAATGGGTGCTTTTCTGTTACTGCCACATAAATTTTTTCGTGTGAAAAAGTGTCAATTTCTTTGGGCATTGCAACAATACAATTTTTTGTATCATCTATAACCTGAAGTGCAACGCTTCCAAGTAATAACTTTTTGAGTAAGCCCGTTCCTTTTATTCCCGTAAAAATTAAATTGTCATAAGGTTCTTCTAAAAGTTTGGGGAGTGTAAGTTGTAAATTGCTTTCCGAAACATTGAATGTAACTTTTATGGATGGCGGAATTAGTTCTTTTGCTAATACCTTCAATTTTTGCAATGCTTCTTCATTAGTATGTTCCGCAATTTGATGGCGGCTTTCATTGTCAGTAAGTGCAGGGGCTAATACAATGGACTGATGAACCAAGAGCAATTCAGCATTTACCTGTTTATTCCAATCGCAAGCATACTTTATTAAGTTGCTTGAATACTCCGAAAAGTCAATAAGTATAATAAATCGTTTTTTCATTTTGTTACGTTTTTGGCTTGTAAAGACTATCATTTACTTTTGTGAAATCTTCCTTACTGTCGGCAAGCACCATTAATATATCTTTTGCATCAATAATAGTTGAGCCACCGGGGCGAATAAATTCTCCATTTCGCTTAATCATAATAATAAAGGCTGATTTTGGAAAATTCAAATCAACAATTCTTTTACCTACAGCGTGAAAGTCGGGTAAAATTTCAAATTCTTGCAATGATGATTTAGGAAGGTCTAAAACAAGTTGGTCTAATTCAGTGATTTTTTTTGCTTTTTCGGGTAATGCCACATTGAGCCATTTTGCAACGATTGATAAAGTCGTTCCTTGAATGAGAACCGATGTAACAGATATAAAAAACACAATATTGAAAATCATATTGGCTTTTTCTATTCCTGCTAAAAGTGGATAGGTAGCAAATACAATAGGAACTGCCCCACGCAAACCAACCCAAGAAATATAAAATCTTCTTCTCAGTTTCATTTTGAAAAACATCAAACTAAGAAATACACTTATTGGTCGAGCCACAACAATCAGGAACAAAGAAATTAGAAGTCCAATTCCCATATAAGGGAACACTTGCGAAGGAAAAACAAGCAATCCCAATGTTAAAAACAGAACAATTTGCATCAACCAAG
>CAZGIW010000122.1:0-8079 GCA_964526285.1 uncultured Bacteroidales bacterium
CCTTCGCTCTATTGCATTTCAAACAAGAAAAAACATAACCTGTGTATTCCAAATATGATTGAAACGAAAAGAGCTCAGGAAACACTTTTCAAATTTATAGAAAACACCTACTTTTTACAAATTAGTGCGGCATTATTATGTTTTTTATTTTGTAAAAAGCTTATTTACAGACACATGTGTTTTTGATTTTTGTAAGAAGGACAAGTCAGGAAAGAAAAAGTAAAACCCAGTATTGTAGGGTATGTGTTTGTGGGTTTATATAAAACCGTGAAGTGGTTTTTTGTAAGGAATTAGGCGCTGAAGTGATTTAAAAAATCTCGCAGTTTTTTTTAGCCAATTTATCATTTATTACGATGTGACGATGTGACGAATACTTCGGCAAGTTGCTGGGTGACTCAACTCTTTGCAGGTTACTTACAATCTGTCTCCATGCGGGAGGGAAATCTTTTGATTTGAGTAGTTTATTCTTCAGGAGCAGGTTGAAAAGGAACAGGTCCTTGTTCTTCAAGATAAGATTTCACTTCACTTCTGTTTCCTTCGGTTTGTCCGCGTGGAATAATAAAAACTGAAAGCAAACTGAAAGCAAGAAGCACAATTGCCAGTGTCCATGTGGCTTTTTCAAGAAAATCAGCAGTTTGTCTTACACCCATCATCTGGTTTGATGACTGAAAACCGGCAGCCAAACCACCACCTTTTGAATTCTGAACAAGAACAATCAATCCCAGTAATGCACAGGTAATTAATATAAGGACTGCTATAAATGTGTATGATACCATAGTTCAAATATTTTATATTGTTTCTTCCAATGTTTTAATTCGGGCTGCAAAGTAACTACTTTTTTCCGGATTTTTCAAAATTAATTGATTATAAATTTCAATTGCTTTTTCATTTTTTCCCTGAGAAACAAAAACCTCTGCCAGAGTTTCTGTTGCCAGCTCATAGTTTTCTACTGTACTTTCTTCTGCCATGTCCTTGTCATTGTTGTAATTTCTGTCAGCTTTGATACTTGGTTCTTCCTCTATAAATTTTTCAATTTTTTCACGATGCTCTTCAAATTTTGAAACTCCGATTTCTGTGTGGTTTGCAGAAAAACTATCTTCAGGTTTTTCGCTTTTTAGCTCACTGAGCCTTGACTGAATTATTTTAAGCAATTCATCCTGTGTTTTTTGCTCTGAACTGTCAGGGCTGATTATTTGCTCATTAACAGGATTTTCTATGTCAGCAATACTTTCATCTGTTTCATTTTCAACAATGGTTTTTTCTTCTGCCTGAGACATTTGTTCAACCTGAGTCAGATCACTTTCAGCAATATTTTCAGAAACAAATGATTGTTCTGAAGGATGAATGTCTGTTGATTCTGTGTCTGAATATTTTTCTTCTGACACTGTATGGTTTGCTGCAAAAGTTTCTGTTGTTGTATTGTCTTTATGGAGATAGTTATATAGTTTCACTCTGTCAGGAACTTTGAATGCAACTGCAGCCAGGTTTTTTTCAAAATCAGGCAACATGATACCCTTTTGATAGTGAAGCACAAGCATATTTAGATGAGGAGACCACGGAAACTCGTCAAGTAATTGCAGGGCTTTTTCAAACTCTTCATGAGAGCCGATGGTTTGATTTTGAATCCATTTGAAAACAATTTGATTGTCCATATTTTACTGATTTACCAATTTACGAGTGCTTTATTAAAAACATCATCCACCAGTTCTTCAGTAATCTGATCCAAAAGACCATCTTCAATTGAAGCAAGATTCACTGAACTGGAGAACTGTTGAAATCTTGAGAATGAAGACTCAAAGTTTTTTTCAGGATTAATTTTATTAAAGTATCGCACATTGATGGTTACTGTCAATTGTGTCAGTTGTGCGGTTTCGTTTCCCTGAATGGCCACAGGCTGAAGAGTATAATTTGTGATTTCCCCTTCAAATGCCACATCTCCGCTTGAGTTTACCATTGAAAGATTTGTTTGCTGAAGCAAACGATCACGAAGTCCTTCGGTCATTTTCTGACTTAGCATTGGTTGAACAAGCGAAGCATTATTAGAAAAATATCTCACAGAAAATGTTTTGGCCTCAATGGGAATATCTGCTCCTGTAAATGAATAGGATATCCTGCATGAATTATTCATGAGCAGCAATAAGCCTGCAATGGCAACAGCAATAGCCGGCCATATGAGATATCTGAAAGAAATCCGCATATTTCTACTCATCAATTCCGTATGCTTTTATTTTTCTATACAGTGTGCGTTCTGAAATACCCAGTTCATGGGCAGCATTTTTTCGTTTTCCGTTATATTTTTGTAATGCTTTTTGTATCAGATCCTTTTCCTTGTCCTGAATGGAAAGACTTTCCACAAAAACTTCAGGGTCAATAACATCTTCTGTCTCGGAGTCTATATCCTCTCTGTCCAAAACTACAGGATCATCATTCATCCTTTGATTTTTTACAAGAGATGTAATGTCTGGTTTTCCGTTTTCATTCAACAGTTTTATTCCGGCTGCATCAATCCCTGACCCAACTCCTGTTTTTTCAATGACAAAGCCCAAAAGTCTTTTGAGTTCATTCACATCATCTCTCATGTCAAACAGAATTTTGTACAACACATCGCGTTCTGTCATTGAATCGGCATTGGCCTGCCCGGTTTTGTACAAAACTGGTAAACCTGTAAAATCATGGTCAGGCAAATATTTTTTGAGTGTATCGCTATTAATATCTCGTTTATTTTCAATAATTGAAATCTGTTCGGCAATATTTTTCAGTTGTCTAATATTTCCCTGCCACCTGTACTGAAGCAGCATTTGTTTTGCATCTTCTGTAAGTTGTATAGCTGGCATATGGTAAGCTTGTGCAAAATCACCTGAAAACTTTCTGAATAACAATAAGATATCATCTTTTCTTTCTCGCAGTGGTGGAATAATAATTGGAACTGTATTCAGCCGATAATACAAATCTTCCCTGAATTTTCCACGGGATATGGCATCGGGAATGTTGATGTTGGTGGCTGCCACCACTCTCACATTGGTTTTAATTACTTTTGATGAGCCAACTCTGAAAAACTCACCAGACTCAAGTACTCTGAGAAGTCTTACCTGCGTAGACAAAGGAAGTTCAGCAACCTCATCAAGAAATATGGTTCCGTTGTTCACTTCTTCAAAATATCCTTTGCGTGCTTCATGTGCTCCTGTAAAAGAACCCTTTTCATGTCCAAACAACTCTGAATCTATTGTTCCTTCAGGAATTGCACCACAGTTGACCGCAATGTATGGCCCGTGTTTTCTGCTGCTTAACTGATGGATTATTTTTGGAAACACTTCCTTTCCAGTGCCGCTTTCTCCTGTAATTAAAACTGTCAAATCTGTAGACGCAACCTGAATGGCAATATCAATTGCTCTGTCGAGTACCGATGAATTGCCGATAATTCCGTAACGCTGTTTGATTGAAACAATATCCATATACAATCCTCTTATGCAAAAGTTTTTGATTTGTAACCTTTAAGAGCCTGTAAAATTACAAAAAAAAATCATTTGGGATGTTCCTAAATAATATATTCTGGTTAAATATTTTATGCTCCGACATTTTTTTTGGGAGATTTAACCTCTTGTATGCAAAATTACTTCCATTTCCAGTTTTCTTCATGCAAATAGGCTATTTCAAGTTGTTTGGATAACTCCTGCAGATAATTTTTTACATTTTGCAAATTTTGTGTTTTTTCTTTAGGAAGCACAAAGGATGGACCTGATTTTAATTTGATATAGATGGCCTGGGGAATTTCATATATTTTTTCAATTTCTGAGTTCTGAATACGACTTTCAGTGCCCGAATCTTTTGCAATTATTTGATCTTCTTCAAATTCAATGGTGCATTTTCTTCCCAGACGCTGATGATAGTTCTCCCTTATATGTTTTCGATAATACCTTTTATAAAGTGATTTTTCCCACAGAGGAAAAATGAAAAACCAGAGTACACCAACAACTGCAAAAAGTATTGACAATATCTCATTGTTGAAAATCAATAGTATAAGCGCGAGAAAAAGATAAATCACCGGAATAAGAATTTTATTTCTTTTTCTTCTTTTTAATAATACAGCAGACTTTGAGGCTGTAAAAAGCTGATATGTCAGAAAATCATCTTCGTCAAATGAATATTCAATAATCATAGCGTTGTTATGTTTGATTTTTTCAGATACAAAAGTATGAAAATTCCATAGCATGTTTTTTTCTTCAAATGGTTTGGGTTTTTCAAGTAAATTTGAAGTCTCAAAAAGACTATAACATGGAATATCGTATTCACAGTATTTCGCTTCATTATGCAGGCAACAAAGCACTTGGTGAAAAATTGGCACTTTCATCTGAACCCCTCGTTATCAATGAGGAGATGAATATGATGCTTGCTGAATTTTTTATGAACCCATTCAAGGTTGATGAGTTTTTTTATTTTCATCATGACGAAGAATCGCACAAGAATCAGGTGTATGAAATGGTGAATGAAATTTTCAGTGGACCTGAATGTATGCACGACCAGTCATTGAATCTGGCTAAATATCTTTATGAAAAAAGCATAAACCCTGACATAAACGGCGGTGAGTTTTACACTGTTTATTTTAAAGACATTGAAATGAACGGAGAACCAACAGATGCTGTGGGACTTTTTAAAACTGAAAACAAGGAGAACTTTTTAAAAATTTCTCACAAAGAAAACCATTTTAATATTGATACAGAGCAGGGAATCAGCTTAAGAAAGCCAGATAAAGGATGTTTGATTTTTAACATAGAGAAAGAAGAGGGGTATATTGTTTCGGTTTATGATTTTACAGGCAAAGGAGCCAACTCACTTCACTGGATTGATGAGTTTTTACAGTTGAGACAACGTCAGGATGAATTTTTCAACACCCAGAATGTGCTCACAATGTGTAAAAACTTTGTTACACAGGAACTGCCTCAGCATTTTGAAGTTAATCGTGCCGATCAGGCTGATCTTTTGAACAAATCGGTGAAGTTTTTTAAGGAAAATGAACAGTTCAGCCTTGATGAATTTACCGGAGCAGTTATGAAACAGGAAGAAATTATTGATACATTTTCACAATACAGAGATACATTTCAAAAGGAAAACGACATTGAAATTGCCAATAATTTTAATATTTCTCAGAGCGCAGTGAAAAGACAAGCTAAGATTTTTAAAAGCGTTATCAAACTTGATAAAAACTTTCATATCTATATCCATGGCAACAGGGAAATGGTGGAACAGGGTTTAGACGAGCGCGGAAGGAAATATTATAAATTGTATTATGAAAACGAAAATTAGAAACCTAATTCATCGTTTTTATTTTTGTAATCAATGGACAGAGTGCCTGTCATGTTCATATCTGTTCCGGTTGCTAAAAAACCATGTTCGCGAATAATAAAAAAATCGCAGATACCAAGCAGAGGGATAATGTTGTCTATAAGATCAACTGATCCATATTCGCAGGATTTGTTTGTAACTGGAATATTTAGTTTTTCTGCCTTATCCAATAATCCCTGATGATGACCGTGAAAAACAGCATTGATGTGAGGCAGAGTTTTATATATCACAAAATGCATCATGCTTTCAGAAGAAGGTTGCCTGGTTCCTCTTACAAACACTTTTTTTGCTTTAATGTCACAGCTTTCAACAACAACAAAGTCCCCTTCTGTGAGTTTGCATTTGGCAGTGAGTCCTGCTGCAGTGATGCAAAAAGCATTTTCGCCCTGCCTGAGTCTGAAGCTGAGATTGCCAGCAGTTCCGCTTTCATGTGCAGGAGCAAGATCCTTCTGATGAAACACAGAACACCAGTGCATTAGTTCAGACAAATGAGGATGGCTGGGTTGTTCATTGCTGATGAAAACAGTTTCAAATTTGGGACCTGTATAGAGTTCTTCTGCCATTTTATGCACTTAATAATTTCACAATTGTTTCCTCATCTGCATCAATAATTCCAAATTCAGTTATAATTCCGGTAATAAGAGATGCGGGAGTAACATCAAAAGCAGGGTTTCGGGCAGTTGCTCCTGGTGCTGCAAGCATGACAGTATTGAGATTTCCATGTTTGGTTTGTCCGGTTTGCCACAGCACTTCGTCCTGACAGCGCTCTTCAATGGGGATATCTTTCCCTGAAGCACAATTGATATCAAAGGTGGAAGATGGTGCAGCCACATAAAATGGGATATTAAAATGACTTGCACAAATTGCTTTTTCCAGCGTGCCGATTTTGTTTGCCACATCACCGTTTCGGGCAATGCGGTCGGCACCAACAATCACCATGTTGATTTCACCTTTTGACATGTAATGTGCTGCTGCATTGTCGGGGATAATGTCAAATTTTACTCCTTCCTGCATTAGTTCCCATGCTGTGAGTCGTGCACCCTGCAAACGGGGACGGGTTTCATCCACAAAAACATAAATATTTTTATTGTTTCGGTGAGCTTCATAAATTGGGGCAAGTGCCGATCCGTTGTCAACAAAAGCAAGCTTCCCTGCGTTGCAGTGGGTGAGTATTTTATAATTGTTCTGAATCAACTGATTGCCAAATTCTCCGATAGCTTTTGACATTTGCACATCTTCTTCGGCCAGCTTCTGAGCCTGAGCAACCGCAGCATCTGCTCCTCCACCTACTCCTGCATCAAACACTTTTTGTGTGGCATAAAACAGATTGCGTGCTGTTGGTCTTGCTGCATCAATTTCAGCCTTTGCAGCAACGACAAAATCAGAACTATGTCCTTGTTTTGTTGATTGCAGAAATGCCTGTGCCATGGCAAAACCGGCAGCAACCCCAATGGCACCGGCTCCCCTGACAATCATATCTCTGATGGATTCTGCTGTGGTTTTATAATTGTCTGAACTAAAAACTCTCATTCTGTAGGGAAGTTCATTCTGATGAATCATTTTCACAGTGCCGGATGGTTCCATCCATATGGTTGGGAGTTTGCTGAGGGAGGATGAGGTGTTCATTTATACATTATTTGTTAGTGCTGAAATATTGGTTTTAATAGAAAAGTTAAAATAGAAAAAATAAAATAGAAAAATTGAGTTTTGTTGGTGCAAATATAGTTTTTTTATTTGGATTTTCTGGGATGAACAGCACCATGCAAAAAATAATTGTATGCAGTAGTAAAAGAGGAGTTAAATTTGAAGATATTAATTATATTTGCCAAAAATTAACTTAAAATATCATGAAAAAATCAGTTTTTTATTTGGTCATGTTTGCTTTAGCAGGTGTTGTTTTTCTTGGCAGTTGCAACAAAGATGATGACAATGATGACGACCAGAACATCGTTCCACCGACGAACACAACCGAATTGTCAGCAAAGCTTGACGGAGTTCAGTTTACGGCATCTTTGCCAATTACAGGATTACTTGACACAGACGACAATTTAATTGGAATTATTGGAGACAATGCCAACGGTACACTTATGGTGACATTAAGTGGCGACATTTCAGTGGGTTCACACACAGCGACGACAGGGACAACTGAAAATATTTCGTGGGATCCAGACGGTGGTTTCACTTTTTTCTCAAAACCCGTAACAATTGTTATTTCAAAGCATGATGTTGTAAACAGAAGAATTGAGGCCACCTTCTCAGGAACACTTGAAGGCACTTCACCTCCTGCAATAAATCTTACCGATGGGGTATTGAAAATAAATTATCAGGTGATATAACATCTGTTTTTTGTAACTGCTCACCAATTTATCACTACGTTACTAAAAGAATATCGCAGTTTTTTTAGCCACTAATACACGAGTTTTCACGAATATTAAGTGCTAAGCAAAACAAACATAGCCTTTTGTAATGCTAAATATCTGTACATACACAAATCACAAAGATAAATTATCAGAGCGTGATTCGTCAGAACATTTTTCTGCAAAAGCCATTGTAAACAAAGCAAATCTGAGCCATCAGATTTGTTTTCACACCGTTTCAAATTTTGACAGAGAAAGCTTGCTTTCAATATGTCAAAATTTGAAACTGTGTAATGGCTTTTGTAGAATCAACGGAATTATTCGTGTTTATTTGGTGCGCCACGAGGCGTGTGTTTATATATATTAATTAAATACCTAGTTG
>CAZGIW010000123.1:0-8026 GCA_964526285.1 uncultured Bacteroidales bacterium
GAGGCAACGCCTCAGGACTAAGAGCAACATCCAGTAAGGTTTTTGGCATGTAAATTTGCTCGAAGATGCAAATTTCATGACAAAAACCATATTTGCGAAGCAGCAGGGAATGATGGAATTGCCATTTTCACAGGCGCGCGGCAGCGTGGGTGGAAGGATACGTGCGGTTTCGCTTCACTAAAGTTACGGGGATTGAACTCTCAGGAGTTTACTTCGGGGAACAAGTGTCCTTTCAGGCTGAAGGCCTGAAATTTGCCAAAATTGAGGTTTTCAAAAAAATGAAAAAATACAAACCAATTATGATGTAATCAGTTACAAAACTTGATTTACTCATTGCCAAACTGAATAAGAAAAGCTTTTATAAAATTATCAATATCTCCATCCAGGACAGCCTGAGCATTTGAAGTTTCTTCACCTGTTCTGACATCTTTCACCATCTTATATGGATGAAGCACATAGGAACGAATTTGAGAACCCCATTCAATTTTGCGCTTTTGATCTTCTTTTACTGCCAAAGCTTCCTTTTTCTTTCTAAGCTCCATTTCATATAACTGAGACTTCAACATCTGCATTGCCTTTTCTCTGTTCTGAGACTGAGATCGGGTTTGCTGGCATTCAACAATGATATTTGTGGAAATATGTCTCAGCCTTACAGCTGTTTCAAGTTTATTAACATTTTGACCACCCGGCCCGCTGGACCTGAAAGTATCCCATTCAATTTCAGATTTATTAATCTGAATATCAATACTTTCATCAACCAAAGGATAAGCATATACACTGGCAAAAGAAGTATGTCGCTGATGCTTTGAATCGAATGGAGAAAGTCTGACCAGACGATGTACGCCACTTTCTGACTTAAGTCGACCATAAGCATATTCTCCCTCAATTTCAAGAGAAACATTTTTCACTCCTGCAAGATCACCCTCCAGGATATCAAGTTCAGTGACTGAAAAATTATTCTTTTCAGCCCATCGCATATACATCCTCATAAGCATTTCAGCCCAGTCCTGACTTTCCGTTCCACCAGCTCCGGCATTGATATTAAGCACCACACTCAGCTTATCTTCTTCGTCATTAAACATTCTGAAAAATTCCAGATCCTCAATATTCTTCAATGCTTTTTCCCATGCATCCTGCAAATCATTATCATCGGCTTCACCTTCCTGATGAAAATCAAACACCACTTCCAAATCTTCAAACAATTGTTTTGCAGCTGCAAATTTATTAACAATGCTTTTTTTTCTGTTCAGTTCTTTCAGATAAAATTCAGCTTCTGCAGGGTTATTCCAAAAATCTTCAAGTAATGTTTTTTTTTCATCTTCAATAATGATATTCTCCTTTGAATCAATGTCAAAGAAACCTCCTCAGGGCTTCAAGCCTCTCCTTTAAATCGGCAACATCCGTTTTATATATCATCTTTTTAAAATTTCAATTACAACAGAGGAAATCATTTCATATTCAAAACCCTTTGACAGCGCATATCTTATGAGTTTTGCACGAATATCAGCTTCATTCTTTTGCTGTAAAATTAATGCTTTTTTTTCAATCACTGAAATCAGTAGTTGCTCATAATCCTGCAGATTAATAGCTTGCAAAGCAGATTCAATTATATCGCCATCAATTTGTTTTTGCTTCATTTCTGATCGGATTTTTATTCTTCCCCACTTATTATGCATCATCTTTCCACTGACAAATGATTGAGCATAACGTTGTTCATTCAGATAGTCCTCATCAATAAGGATATCAAGTGCTTTTTCAATCTGTGATACATTCATTCCCGCCTTTGCTGCTTTGATTTTCACATCTTTGATTGTTCTTTCCTGAAAGCAACAATATCGTCTCAGAATTTCCAATCCGGCTAGAAAACCTTTATCTGATTCAGTTAATGATTTTTGTCGGTTCATTTAAAAAAAACTACAAATGAATTTCTTCTCCTTTTTGGTTAAAAAATCTATATTCGAGAAAATGATATGATGATGACTGCAATACTTTCAATGGTCTTTTGAAATGCATTCTCCATTTCCATCGCAAACTGAATAATCCTTTAGTGAGAAATGCATAAATATATGGGCTGACCATCAATGTAAGTTTTTTCTCATTCTGTTCTCTGAACAGATACTGCATTTGATTTTTAATATCTTCAATAAACAGCACATGCGGTTTAATTTTACCTGTGCCTTCACATACGGGGCATTGTTCACGAACATCAATATTCGTTTCAGGACGTACTCTCTGTCTAGTTATTTGTACCAATCCAAATTTGCTGGGAGGCAAAATGGAGTGTTTTGCACGGTCAAGCAACATTTCTTCTTTGAGCTTGTCATAAAGCTTACGTCTGTTTTGCCCATGCACCATATCAATAAAGTCAATCACAATGATTCCGCCCATATCCCTCAGACGTAACTGTCTGGCCACTTCTTCTGCTGCTTCAAGATTGACCTGCAGAGCATTGTTTTCCTGATTTTTTTCATCATTATTCTGATACCCACTGTTTATATCAATCACATGAAAAGCTTCAGTATGTTCAACAATAAGATAGGAGCCACTTTTAAGCATAATTTTTTTTCCAAAAGCTCCTTTGATCTGCTTGTCAACACCATAGTTTTCAAGAATATTGGTTCTCCCTTTATATAGTTTTACAATATCCTCTTTATCAGGGGCAAAACTTCGGACAAAACCCTTAATATCTTCAGCCATCTGAGGGCTGTTTACATAAATATTGTTAAAAGATTCATTGAGAATGTCTCTTAAAATTGTAAATGATCGTCCCAGTTCGCCATGAACTTTGGCGGGAGGTTGCAATGCTGTTAATTTGCTTATCATTTCATTCCATTTTCCAAGCAAATCGTTAAGATCAGCATGCAATTCGGCAACCTTGCGGTTTTGAGCAACAGTTCTCACAATAATTCCAAAGTTATTGGGACGGATACTCTGCACCAGTCTTTTCAATCTGCTTTTCTCATCCAGATCCTTAATTTTCTGACTAATGGAAATTTTATTTGAAAATGGGACCAATACAATAAAACGTCCGGGGAATGATATTTCACTGGTTACTCTGGGCCCCTTGGCAGAAATGGGCTCTTTGGCAACACGTACAAGAATTTTATCTCCGTTGTTTAATACATTATTAATACGTCCGCTTTTGGGAATATCATTTTCAAGTTTGAATTTTGTCAAATCGGCATTTTCCTTTTGAGAGAATGCAATGCGCATAAACTTGTTACAACTTGAAATCTGTGGACCCAAATCAAGATAATGCAAAAAAGCATCCTTCTCATAGCCAACATCAATAAAAGCAGCATTGAGTCCGCTTATAAGCTTCTTCACACGGCCAAGATAAATATCTCCAACCGCATATTCATTATCATTATATTCCTTGTGCAGCTCAACAAGTTTTTTCTCCTCGAGCAATGCTATGACAATCTCAGATGATGAGCCGTCAATAATTAATTCTTTATTCACTTTCTAAGTCAGAGTTAGTATACAATTTATTTGCTATTCTCTCCCCCAAGAGAGTTCACTCCCTGACAAACCAATTGATTTACCAATACATAAGAGAAAACTGAAGATTATTTTTTCTTCTTGTGACGATTCTTGCGAAGACGTTTTTTCCTCTTATGTGTGGCCATTTTGTGCCTTTTTCTTTTCTTTCCGCTTGGCATAATATTAAATTTTTAAAGGTAAAAGAAAAGAAAACTATTTGGTTTTAGTTTTTACTTCCTGTGCAAATGATTTGGCCGGTTTAAAGGCTGGAATATTGTGTGCAGGAATCACAATGGTTGTTTTCTTTGAAATGTTTCTTGCTTTTTTCTCTGCTCTTTGTTTGATAATAAAACTACCAAATCCTCTCAGATATACATTATCTCCATTAATCATTGAAGACTTAACAACTTCCATGAAGTTTTCAACTACTGCCTGTACGGCTGCTTTTTCAATTCCTGTTTTGTGGGCAATTTCTGCTACAATTTCAGCTTTTGTCATAACGAAATGTTTTTATAGTTAATAATTTATTTTTTTAATAAGGGCTGCAAAGATAGAACAATTATTTATTTCACAAAACATTTTTTTAAAAAAATATTTGTATTTATTTCATAATGAGTGAATTTTTCAGATTTTTACTGGATTTTCATTCCAAAAAATTATTGTCCGATAAAACAGCAGTTAAAGTCTGAAAAACCAATAAAATCATATGTCTTGTGAGATTTTTTGACAGGGAGCTTGCTTTTTGAAATTGGCCTTGGTTGATTTTTACCAATTTATTTGCCTCAGTTGGTTCGGCAAGCACTTCGACAGGCACTTCGGCTAGCTCAGTGTGGCACTCAGCGTGGCACTCACCACATCGCCTGAAGGAAGTAAATTGCTGAAAATCAATTCTTCCTTTAGGATGAGATGCAAAAATTGATTAAGGCAATTTGCTTCCTAGAGAATATCATTGTTTTTGTCGGACAATAGTGATTCCAAAAAATACTTTTTTTCATAAGGATATCCTGAATGATGTTTAAAAAATAATCATAACTTTGAACCCGTAAAAAGAAATTAAATTTTGAACAGCATCAGAGGACTCGCCGGACAAACAGCCGTTTATGGTGTCAGCAGCATATTGGGACGTCTGCTCAATTATCTTCTTGTGCCCCTATATTCCAGAGTATTTCTGCCGGCCGAAGCTGCTGTGTATGTGGAAATGTATGCATATGTGGCTTTCTTCATCGTCTTTCTTACTTACGGAATGGAAACTGCATTTTTTAGAAACTATCAGAATTCTGACAACAAAAAAACAGTGTTCTCAACCAGTTTGTGGTCTCTCATATTTACATCTGTATTTTTTATCATTGCCGGCATTCTTTTTTCTCAGCAAATTGCCGGACTTATAAGATATCCCGACAATCCTGAATATATCATCTATTTTGTTCTAATTCTGGGAATGGATGCCATATGCAGTATCCCATTTGCCAAACTCAGAGCCGACAACAAGGCCATGTGGTTTGCTTCATTGAAAATTATTAATATTCTGACAAACATAGCGTTAAACCTCATCCTTATCCTTTGGATTCCTTCTCTTTTTAAACATTCTGAAAATACAGCCCTGCTCAATTTCCTATCAGGCTTTGCCTCGGACAAAGCTGATGTGAGTGCCATCTTTATTTCAAACCTCATAGCAAGTGCTGTCACATTGCTCCTGCTTCTGCCCCAAATCATCAAAGCCGGGTTTTATTTTAATACAAAATTATGGAAATCAATGCTTGTTTACGGGTTTCCTTTGCTCATCTTCGGTCTTGCCGGCATTGCCAATGAAACGATTGATCGTATTTTGCTAAAATATCTGCTGCCTCAGGACATTGCCATGCACGAACTTGGAATCTATGGCATGTGCTTTAAAATCTCTATTTTTATTTCGGTGTTCATTCAGGCATTCAGATATGCTGCCGAACCTTTCTTTTTTGCCAGAGCCATTGACAAAGATGCCCCCCAAACTTATGCAAAGGTGATGAACTATTTCGTCATCGTATGTTTTACCATTTTTCTCGGCATTATGCTCTATATTGATATTGTCAAACATTTTGTGGGCGAAAACTACTATGAAGGACTCAAGGTGGTTCCTGTTCTACTCATGGGACATGTTTTTCTCGGAATTTTCTACAATCTTTCTGTGTGGTATAAAATTAAAGACAAAACCCGTTTCGGTGCCTGGTTTAGCATTGCAGGGCTGATAGTTTCTCTTTCTCTCAACTTTGCTCTTATACCGATTATTGGATATATGGGTTCTGCATGGGCTAATTTTACCTGCTATCTTGTCATGATGCTGCTTTCATATTTCTTCGGACAAAAACACTATCGTGTTCCTTATAAAATTGGAAGGTTCTTTATCTACGGAATGTTGGCCTGTGTTCTCTATTTTATTAGTGTGTATGTTGTACTTTCTCCTAACTCCATGCAACTGGCATTCAACAGTGTTCTTTTCTTCGGATTTCTGTTTGTCGTTTTGGTAGCAGAACCCGAACTCAGAAGTTATTTTGTCAGAAAAGGATAATTATACTCCCTTATTTTCCAGTAAAAAACATTGCTTTATCCTTTTTTGCTTTTTTGTTTAGTTTTGCAATCAGAAAATAATATAATAACTAACAACAATACCAAGATGCGTATCACTTCCGTCTTTTGCACCATCATGCTTTTATCCGCTGCCATGTTTGCTCAAAAAGATGCTTTACAAACCCATTACGAACTGGGCAACTATAATATTACCCCAACCTACAGCCAAACCATTGATTTCTGCAAAAAACTGGATTCACTTTCAGGGATGATTCATTTCACAAATATTGGCAAAAGTCCAATGGGTTTGAATATTCCTCTGCTCATAGCCGATAAGGACGGACTGACAAATCCTGAACAAATCAGAAAGAAAAACCGCGGAATTTTGCTCATCCTTGCCTGCAATCACCCCGGCGAACCAGACGGAAAAGATGCCGGACTTCTCCTGTTCAGAGATATTGCCAATGAAAACAAACAAATAATCAAACTACTGCAAAACTACAGCATAGTTTTTATCCCAATATTTAATGTTGACGGTCACGAACGTTTCGGGCCATATACAAGAATCAACCAAAATGGTCCCGAAGAAGCAGGATGGCGAACTACTGCACAAAATCTGAATTTAAACCGCGATTTTCTAAAGGCTGAAGCTCCTGAAATGCAACATTTTCTCAGGTTTTATCATCAATGGAATCCCGACTTCAGTATTGATTGTCATACTACCAATGGAGCTGACTATCAATATGTTGTTACCTATGCCATGGAAACAGGACCACAAACAGACAAAGGAATTGCACAATGGACATCTGAAAAATATCTGCCATGGATTGAAAAAAAAATGTTTGAAAGTCAGTTTCCCATATTCCCATATATTGGATTCAGAAAATGGCATGATCCACGAGAGGCAATTTTGCACCGCCCCTCCCCTGCCATTATTTCAAACGGATACTTTGCAGCAACCAATCGGCCAGGACTGCTTATTGAAACCCACATGCTCAAACCATACAAACAGAGAGTTGAATCAACCTATGCTATGATTTTACACACTTTGGAGTTTCTTAACCAACAGCATAATGAACTGCAGGAAACCATCACAAATGCTGACAAAAAAATGAACGATGGCACATTTTCCGGTAAACCCTTTCCTCTGACAGTTGGACTTGCACAGGATTCAGTGATGATTGACTTTCTGGGAGTAAGATTTGAAGCCGACAGCAGTGATTTGTCGGGGGGAATTTGGTTTCAATACTTTCCTGAAGAACCACAAATATGGAAACGTGCATTTTTTTCAATACCCGAAGTGAAGCAAGAAATACAACTGCCTGATGCATATATAATTCCGCCGCAGTGGTCGTATCTGGGCGAAAAGCTGATTTTGCACGGTGTGAAGTATGAAATATTAAATGAACATCAAACATTTCAAACAGAAAAAATTATATTTGAAAATGTATCATTTGACAACCGTCCATATGAAGGATGTATGCGTCCGCGATTTGAAACAAAACGCTTTCTCACTCTGCAGAGCTTTCCTGCAGGTTCAATGTTAATTCCAATCAATCAGAAATCAGGTCGTGTTATTGCCCTGCTTCTGGAGCCCGAATCACCCGGATCATTCGTGTCATGGGGTTATTTCAACAGAATATTTGAACAAAAGGAATACTCAGAAATGTATGTAATGGAAGAAATTGCAAGAAAGATGATAGAAGAAAACCCGGGATTATCTGAGTTGTTTGAAAAGGAAAAAGCCGAAAAACCTGAAATTTATTCCAATCCATGGAATGTTTTGAACTGGTTTTATCAGCGTTCGCCATGGTTTGATGAACAACTGAATGTGTATCCTGTGGGAAGGATAATGCAAAATCAACAATAAAAATACAAGTCTTAGATACATTCTTTTGAATATGGAATGATGAATAAAGAATGATGAATATTGAATGATGAATATTGAATGATGAATATTGCTCCATCGGAGTCCCTGAGGCTGTCTCAAAACCAACAT
>CAZGIW010000124.1:0-7725 GCA_964526285.1 uncultured Bacteroidales bacterium
GAATTAGTGGCTAAGAAGCTCCGGTGTTTTTTTATGTGTAGGGATTAGCAGCAGTTAATTTTTGTCCTCTTTTGAGATTACTTTCATTGAAATATCATCAATAGTATAGCATACATAAAACAGATCAGGAGATTTTTCATAATTTTGAAGAAAATTTGAAGTTATGACAAAGCTCAGTGTAAATATTAACAAGGTGGCCACCATTCGCAATGCCCGTGGTGGAAATATCCCCGATGTTCAGAAAGTGGCGGTTGATTGCGAAAGGTTTGGAGCACAGGGAATTACGGTACATCCGCGTCCTGACGAAAGGCATATCAGATATTCTGATGTTAAACTTCTTAAACCAATCGTAACAACCGAATTCAATATTGAGGGATATCCTTCTGAAACTTTTATCAATTTGGTGCTTGAAGTGAAACCTCATCAGGTGACACTTGTTCCTGATCCTCCCGATGCAATTACATCCAATGCAGGTTGGGACACAATTGAAAACAAAGATTTTCTTACTCGCGTGGTGGCAAGATTTAAAACTCAGGGAATACGTACTTCAATTTTTATTGAAACAGATTCTGAAATGATAAAACATGCAAAGGATACAGGTGTTGACAGAATTGAACTCTATACAGAACCATATGCATTGAATTTTCTATTAAACAAGCAACAGGCTGTTGATCCATTTGTGAAGGCGGCTCAGGTTGCATTGGATTGTGAGCTTGGAATCAATGCAGGGCATGATTTGAACCTGGATAATCTCAGGTGGTTTGCACAAAATGTGCCCGGATTGCTTGAGGTTTCCATTGGGCATGCGCTTATTTCTGATGCACTCTATTTTGGCCTTGAAAATACTATTCAGATGTATCTCCGACAGTTGAAATCATGAAATTGTTTTTCAGAGAATACGGACATGGCAGTCCCATGATTATTTTGCACGGACTGTTTGGAATGTCAGACAATTGGGTGACATTGGCAAGGTTATTTGCTGATGAACTGAACATGCGTATCATCATTCCCGATCAGCGAAATCACGGAAAATCACCACATCATCCGGTATTTAATTATCATGCAATGGTGGATGACCTGGCTGAACTGTATGAAGAACTCCAACTGACATCTGCCGTGATTCTCGGACACTCTATGGGAGGAAAAGTAGCCATGCATTTTGCTCTTGATTATCCTGTCAATGTGGATAAACTTATCGTTGTTGATATCAGTCCGGTAACTTACAACACATGGCGTCATGCATTTTTGCTTGAAGTGATGTCGAATCTTGACTTCAACTTGCTCAAAACCAAAAAGGATGTTGAAAAGGAGTTGCTAGAACAGGTTAACGACAAGCGTTTGAGCAGTTTCATGCTTAAGAACATAATGAATATTAGTCGTGATAAACTGGGGTGGAAGTTGAATATTGAAGCACTGAAGCTAAACCTGGAAGAAGTGTTCAGGTTTGAACCTACTGGTACAATGTTTTCAAAACCAGTGATGTGGCTCAAGGGAGAATTGTCAGATTATATCAAAACTGAACATCAGATGCAGATGTATTCATATTTTCCGGAAACAACATTGAAAGTTATTTCCAATTCTTCGCACTGGTTGCATGCAGAGCAGCCTGAAGACTTTTTTCAATCTGTTGTTACATGGCTGAAAAATGATTAGTTCTTAAAACTACTGAGAGTAAATTTCCAATTTATCACTAATTTTACACATTCTTTAGCTGTTGAATTATGAAAATTAACCTGATACTAGCCAACGGAGAACATGATCCATTTCAGAAGCAGTATCCATTTATGCCCCTCGTACTGCCTATTCTGGCTTCGTGTGCTCCCGAACATGATTATTTTTTTACAGATCTTTTGTGGGACGATATTTCAACCATTGATTTTGATGGAGATTATGATTTGATAGGTATCAGTTTCAGAGTTTCTGCCACACAGACTGCATATAAAATTGCCGACCGGTTCAGAGAAAAAAACAAACCTGTCGTGATGGGAGGACCCCAGGTATCATGTGCCCCAATAAAAGCTAAACAACACGCAGACTCAATTGTGATTGGTGAAGGAGAATTTTTGTGGCCACTGTTGCTTGATGATTTTCAAAAAGGGGAAATGAAAGATTTTTATCTGTCATCTGCTATGCCTGATTTGGATTTAAGTGGATATTCAACATATTATCTTCCCGATTTTCCTGATATTTCCACATTGCCAAAACCTGTACGTGGAGGTTTTAAATCTTCTTATACTTTTGATATGGTGTTTGCTGCCAGAGGCTGTCCGGTCAATTGTCATTTCTGTGCAGTGAGTCGCCTTTTCGGGACAAAAATGCGATATAAGAATATCCCTGAGGTTGTAGAAGAAATCAATACATTGAGAAAGAAATATTTCCTTCTTGATGACAATGTGTTTGGCCGAAATGATTCATACGATTATTATCTCGAATTGTACAAAGAACTGCAAAAGCAGAAAGAAAAAAGATTTTGGACAGGTCAGGCAAATCTCAATGCTGCTGCCTCTGAAAAAGGACAGGAAGTTATTGTTAATGCATCCCGCTCAGGACTTACATATGCTGCCATAGGTTTTGAAACCATCAATCTCAAAGATTTAAAACAACTTTCCATTGCTCCTAAAATGGGATTGGGAAAAGATGGAGATCATCTGCAACAGATTGCAGATAATGTCAAATTTATTCAAAATCAGGGAATTGCAATTTCAGCATGGTTTACAATTGGTCTTGAAAATGATACTTTTGAGTCCATAGAACAGACCATTGATTTTTGCAAAAAATACAATATTTTTCCCGTTTTAACGCCCATTCAGGCTCTTGAAGGTACCCGCTTTCACTCCGATTTGAAAGAACAAAACAAAATTCTTGACAACACAACCAACGTGAGCAATGCAAAAATCTCAGTTATTTCAAATGTTGAGTTTATTCAATTGCTTGAAATCAACCTGAAAAAAGCATATACATTCAGAAATCTGATGAGAAATACATGGTTTTATTTCAAGAAAAACAAATCACTGAAACAGGGCTTTTACAAAACAGCATACAGAACAATATTTGTTTTGATCACGCAAATCAGAATGAAAAAATTCCTGAAAAAAGATGTAATACGTTTCAAATTAAGGATAAAAGATGAAATATGAATATCACTTTGAAGTAAGAGGATATGAACTTGATTCATTCGGACATGTCAATAATGCAGTGTATCTTAATTATTATGAGCAGGCAAGATGGTTGATAATGAAGGAGTTGGGTTTACTTGACTATTTTAAGAATACGGAAGGCTTTCTTGTTGTAATCAAAGCAGAGCTAAAATTTGTAAAAGAATTGCAGTTGCTTGAAAAAGCAGTTGTCAATACCACATATACAACCGAAGGCTTTTTCGTGATTTTCAAACAGGAAATCAGAAATATGAACAACGAAAAGGTGAATTCAGCCATAGTGAAATGTATTCTTGTTGACAAAAGCAGACAACCGGCTGATATTCCTGATGAAATTTTAAAAGGAATCGCAAATGACAAATCTTGAAATTATTGGTGAAATTGCCCTGCTCACTCTCAATAATCCACCTGATAACAGTTTGCAGCAACCTGAGTTTATCGGTCAGTCTGTTCTGCATGATTATCTTCAGAACAATTCGCCTAAGGCGCTTATTATCAGAGGAACAGGCAGACACTTTTCTGCAGGAGCTGATTTGGCAAGCATAAGACAATTAAGCAATGATGGCAAACTTGCAGAATTGCTAAACAAGGGGAAGTCATTGTTACAATATATTTATAATATGAATATCCCTGTCATTGCTGCAATCGAAGGGGTATGTTTTGGTGGCGGACTGGAAATTGCACTGCATTGTCACATCAGGGTGGTTTCAGAAAAAACATTGATGGCCTTTCCTGAAAGTATGCATAAACTCATGCCCGGTTTATCAGGGAACAACATCCTTAGGGAGTATTTGACAATGGGGAAAAGTATAGAAATGATTCTTTCCAATAGAATTGTCAATGCTGAAGATGCAATAAAAGAAGGACTCGCAGATTATTGTTGTTCTCCTAAGCAGACCTTTGATTTTGCTCTGAATCTGGCTAAAAAAATGACAGATGGAAGAAGTCATGAAGTTATCAACTCCATCATGACTGCAATAAAGAATGCATATGTTTTATCTCCCCAACAGGCCATGGAAGAAGAAACAAAATTGTTTTGTCAGCTGGCAAAAAACATGAGCAATAATGACAACTGATATGTATGTGAAATATACTGAAACAATTTCACTTTCTCAATTCGGGGAACAAGTGAAAGGAGTAAGGGCGGAGCAGCTTTTTCATCCTGATGAAATTCAGTTGTACGGCAATGAAAACAAACCAAGGAGTTTGGCAGCACGCTGGCTGATTAAACAAATTCTTATAGAGAATTTTGGCGGAGATCTTTCACATACTGATATTTGCATCACAAGTCAGGAAAATGGGAAACCATTTTTGAAGATTAATAAAGAGAAAATAAGAAATACTATTCATTTCAGTATTTCTCACTCACGCAATTATATTTCAGTTTTGGTACTTATAGAGCAATGAAACAATATAAAACAATTCAGTTCACAGTCGAAAGCGGTATCGGGATTATTACTCTTAATAATCCGCCAGGAAATCCAATGTCACTTGTTTTTTTCAATGAACTGCTTAATCTTTGTGAAACTCATTTGCAAAATTCAGGGTTGATAGGCCTTGTTATTGATTCTGCCGGAAGGCATTTTTCATCGGGAGCCTTGATATCACAGTTGCAGGAAGAAGTCTTGAAGAACGGACAGGGTACTGTGCCTGCTCAAATGCAGCAAAATGCACGTGCATTTCAGATAATACGAAATTTGAATATTCCGGCTGTGGCACTTCTGAAAGGAATATGTTATGGAAGTGGTTTTGAACTGGCATTGTGTGCTGGAGTGAGAATTGCAGCTCCCTCCACATCTCTGTGTTTGCCCGAAGTGAGTTTTGGATTAATGCCGGGACTGGGTGGTGTCAGTTCGCTGATAAAAATATGCGGCAAAGCACGTGCAATGGAATTGATTTTGGGAGGAAATGCCATTGATGCAGGAGAAGCAAGACAACTTGGAATTATTCACAAAATTATACAAAAAGATCATCTGAAACAAACTGCTGTAGAGCTTATTAAAAATGGATTATTTCAATGCTAAAAATTTGAAAATTTTTTGTAATTTTGCACCTGAAAATTCAACTCCCGTTTATAGTTTTACCTGAAAATATTTTGAGAGATGGCAACAGTAAATGAACAGATTAGAGCAGAGGTCAGAGAAATCGTAATCTACTTCTTTGCAGATGAATGTGAAATTGATGCATCTGAGATAAATGACAATACACATATTTTTGATGACCTTGATGGTGATTCACTGATGTTTCTCGAACTAATAGAGATTTTTAAAAAGAAATACAATCTGAATATTGAGCTGAAAACCATTGGCAAATACAGTATGAAAAATCCTGTGAGAACCATTGGTGAACTCATCAGTATGCAGTTACTGATTATTGAGCATGAGAATGAGATTTTGAATTTGTAATTTCATGTTGGCAGGTTGTGGAATAGATATTGAAGAGTTTAGCAGATTTCAGAAACATTTGCAGGATTTTTCCAATTCATCTTTTGTGAAATTAGTCCTTTCTCTTGTGGAAATGGAAAATTTCCAGAAATTCGACCCTTCTATTTGTTTTCCAATTGCCTTTTCATGCAAAGAAGCTTTTTTCAAGGCTTTTGGCGACAGTTGGTTCACTTCTTCAATTGACTGGAAGGATATTCAAATTATCTTTCATGATTTTCCCAAAGAAAAAAAATATGAAATCCATTTATCAGGTCATGCTGAAAAGATGTATCAGTCAATCAAAAGCCCCGAAATAATCTCTGATTTTGATATTTTTCCTGAATATGTGATTTTTGAAGTAATTTTGCGGCATCATGAAACATAAAAATGTTTTTTTGTTTCCCGCTTTTGTGCTCAGATATTCGGGCAATGAAGTTGATGTACTGGAGAAAAACGGAATAAGTTTAAATGATAAACTGTCACTGATATCTCAGGTTTGTCAAATTGATGTAACATCTTTCAATATTGACAATAATAACTTTCTTAACGAAGAACTGAAGAATCAACTCATGACTTATGTTTTTAGCTGTAGTTATAGTGACATCCTCAGAAATAAAGATATTCAAAGTCATACAGTTGCCGGACTCAGTATGGGTTTGTATGCAGCCATGTACAGTGCTTCAGTTATCAGCTTCAGTGACGGTGTTTTGCTGATAAAAAGAGTTTTTGATGTTTTGAAGCAGATTACTGGAAGTAATGAGTTTTCAATGTTAAATATTGTTGGTTTAAGTAAGCAGGACATTTTGCAGATATTGAAGGAAAATCATCTGAATTGTGAAGTAGTTATTCAAAACGGAGAGGTTTCATTCATCGTATCAGGATATACTTCAGAAATAAACAGACTAAAAGAACTTGCAACTTTTGAAGGAGCTCTTTACACCAGTTTGTTTCCCGTTTCCATACCATATCATTCATCCCATATCATGGAGTTTCGCAACTATGAAGTTGATTTGCTACATGGTATTGAAATCAACAAAGCTCAGTGCAAAATCATGTCTGCAGTAACCGGCACATATTTGCAGGATGAGAAATCAATGTATAATGAAATTGTTAAGAACCTCATAACACCAATCAACTGGCAAAATGTGTTTGAATCACTGAATGCTGAGAATGAAACTGTATTTTATGAATGTGGTCCAGGTAACAGCATGCAGAAAATTTCAAAGTTTCTCAATGGTGATTTCAGTGTGATGAATCCTGCCAGTGAGAGTAATGTTAAGTGTTGAGCAGTTGCCAATCAACGAAACAAAATATTAATCTGCGTATAAAGAACATTTTCAAAAAAGAAGAACTTTCATTTGATTCAACTGCCAAGGAATACTTGATAGTTCAAGAAAAACCTTATTACCTTAGTAACACCCTAAATCACAACAGGAATTGACCTTGTTAGCTTATTGCTGGCGTATATTTCTTATTTTTGCATAAACAAATAGTTGAATGAAAAACGAAATCATTATCTATCAGGCAGAAGAAACATCAATGCGGCTTGAGGTCAGGATTGAAGATGATACAGTGTGGTTAAACAGAAATCAATTGGCTGCTCTTTTCAACAGAGATGTGAAAACAATCGGCAAACACATTGCCAATGCCATGAAGGAGGAATTGGATGGTGTTTCAGTTGTCGCAAATTTTGCGACAACTGCAGCAGATGGTAAAGTTTACAATGTCGAACATTACAGCCTTGACATGATAATGTCAATAGGCTATAGAGTCAAATCAAGACAGGGTGTTCAATTCCGCATCTGGGCAAACAAGGTTTTGAAAGAATACCTGCTCAAGGGTTATGCTGTCAGTCAACGATTTGAACGTATTGAAAACGAGGTGCACTCCATAAAAAGTGAACTCGGTGAAATCAAACTTCAACTCAAAACATCACTCACTCCCGAACGTGGCATTTTTTTCGATGGTCAGGAGTTTGATGCCTATGCTTTCGTGGCTGAAGTCATAAAATCAGCAAAGCAATCGATTGTACTCATTGATAATTACATAGATGAGAGTGTGCTCCTCCTTTTGTCAAAGCGAAAAAAGGATATTCGGGCAACTGTTTTCACCAAAACAATATCAAAACAACTGGAACTTGACATCAA
>CAZGIW010000125.1:0-7408 GCA_964526285.1 uncultured Bacteroidales bacterium
TTTATTTACAGGCACATGTGTTTTTGATCTTTGTAAGAAGGACAAGTCAGGAAAGGATACAACTTTTTGTTTTTTATAAACCCGTTATATCGTTTTTAATGATGGATGCTCAGCTTAATATTTAATAAGCCAGTTTATCACAATGTAACCAATAGACGAATTATCAGGATAAAGCTCTTAAGAAATGCAAATGAGAGTTTGTTGATTATGAACTTTGGCAGAATACCTTATTCTATTAAAAATTTCCCTCTCCATTGCAAATCATTTGCTTCTATTGTAATGAAATATAATCCAGTGTTAAATAATTGACAATCAATAGTAATAGGCTTGTTTGCTTCAACATACACATTGAGATTAATTATTGTTTTGCCTGTCAAATCATTGATAGTTATGGATACTATTTGCCCGGCAAGTTTTGAAGAAATAGTTAAAAAATCTTGTGCTGGATTTGGAAAAAGCATAAATGAATTGTCATTTTGTTCAATAATTCCGGCAAATAGAAAATTAAAAGGGGCTGAAAGGCTCTCACAACCAAAGGAATTATTCACTATCACAGAATAAAAACCCTCCGCAGGTGGATCAAATGTTTGATTGTTGGCTCCGGATATTATATTCAGCATATCATCAAGCCACTGATAAGCATGTGCTGCAGTTGATTCCAGTGTATTGTATGTTTGTGAAATAACAGGTACCGCAGGCCTTTCAACTACCTGAATATTGTGCTTCAACGTATCAGTATTATTACCAAGCCATACTACAAGAGACACTTCCGTCAAACCTAAACTTGTAAAATTATATGGTGTATTTGGGACATTGTCAAGATAAGTTCCATTGATATACCAATGACAACTGTCCTTAGGGTTGGGACTGATATCGTTGAGTATCAGCATTTCTCCTTCACAAACAGAATCGGGCAACTGATCCATTATGGCCAGTGGCGCATTTTCAGTGTACATTTTGATGCATAAATCATACATTTGAGATGTTCCATTTCCGATGAGAGACCAGTTGTTTCCGTCAGCACTTGTCCAGCAGGAATTTGTTGAAATACTAATGCCTGAAGTATGTCCTGCTTCTAATATTTCAATGGGTATTGGGTTTTGTGTACCGGCAGGGCAGGTGTATCTCACTTTAACATAGATATCACTGAGGAGAGTATCAGTTTTCAGTTCAAAGGGAACGGTATAAAAACCTTTAAAATCACACTGTATTGTTTTGGAGTCTATAAAACCGGTTAGGATGTTGCCATTTTTTTCTCTCCAAAGAGATATTTCTATGCTGGTATTGTCCACAACAGCATATGTGCCAATTCTCTTAATTTGCTGATGAGCAAAAATGCCCCATGCTGGTGTCAATGTATATTTTACCAACCCATATCCAATATTTGAAGAAAAACCAGTATTGTCAACCCATCCAAGTTCATCATGAGCATATACATGAGGCTTGTTTTGTACAGCAGTCAATTGTTGCCTTACAGGAAATATCACATTTTCTCCCAAAATTCCGGCATCATAAAATGAACAATAAAAATAACCGTTTTGAGCCCATGATGTACCGTATGAATCCTTTATTATCCATCCTCCAAGTCCGGGAGCTCCTGAAAAACTCATTGTATCATTCCATCCTGCAATGGTTATGCAGTGAGCATAAAGAGAATCGTTAGAGTCAATGAATGAATCATAGTACTTGTATGAGGATGAGTTGTAGTTGGAACTATTAAAAAACATGGTTGATGCAACTGCTCCATATGAGAGGACGGCCTGTTTAACATTATTGATTACTGAAGGAATGAAAATCATGTCTTCAACATAAGCCTGGGGAAGAGGAGGAAAAGTTAAGTTCATCGGGCAATTTGAAGTGGCAGGTGTGTATGGGTCATCAACTTCAGAAAGAATACCCCTGTGTAAGGATAAAGTTGCCTGTGTCATGTAATAACTTCCACCTGCACACGGAGCTTCATCAAACCCATGACAATCCATAAGGTTGTCTTCTGATAGGTCGTATGTTCCGTATCCCTGAACAAGCCACTGTGATTCAATGGCTGAACAACTGGCAAATGCCCAGCATGATCCGCAACTTAATCCCTGATCTTTCACAGGAGTTATCATTCCTAGAGTTCTCAAATCATATACTGTGGGATACTGGGAAAAGACATGGATTGAAGTACATAATAATACTATAATTACAAAATTTTTAATATGATATTTTTCCATAAAACTATGTTTATTTTCTACAAAAATAGGAATAATTTTCAAAAATTTATTGAAAAATAAATCATTTAACCAAAAAACTTTTTTTTTCAATGTTTAACAGTAAATATTTACTTTTGTCCAAAACTTTAGAGAATGAACAGAAAACCACGTCTGCTTCCATTATACCTTACAAATTTTCTTGGAGTACTGGATGATAATTTGCTGAAAAGCTTGATTAGTCTGATTGCAGTGTATTGGCTTGCAGACGGAAACGAATCCATCGTCATTATGCTTGCAGCAAGTTTTATGGTGATTCCGTTTATTTTGTTTTCTCCTTATGCTGGTTTTGTCTCCAAAACTGTCAATAAAAGAAAAGCAGTGGTTGTTCTGAAAACCGCTGAAATATTTATTATGGCAATTGCAAGTGCAGGCTTTTTTATTGAAAATATTTATGTTGTAATGATAGCCATGTTTCTCATGGGATTGCAAAGCACTTTTTTTTCACCTATGAAATTTGCACTTGTCCGTGATATAGGGGGAATTGAAAGAAGCTCTGTTGGTACAGGTGCCATTGAAATGACTACTTTTTTCGGAGTACTCATTGGAACTTTTGTAGCTGGAGTGTTGGCTGATCTAAAGATGCAGCAGTTTATCTGGATTGTATTTTCGTTTTCAATCATTACAATGCTTGGTTTATTAAACTCGACGATGATTCGTGCTAATGAACAAAAACCCTTAACAATCAAGATTAAACCCCTGAATTTTATCTCCTATTTGCGAAGAAAATTCATATGGTCGCGAACTGTTGCGCCGGGACTGAATGATGTGGTTGTGGGCTTATCAATGTTTTGGCTTGTGGCCAGTTTAATTCAGCTGAATCTATTTATTCATTGTCCCATTACAATGGGAATGAGCGGCACAGAAACAGGAATAACCCTTGCACTGGTGGCAGTGGCAATTGGTTTGGGATCCTATCTTTCAGGTGTTGTTGCAGGTAAAAACGTTGAAACTGGTCTCATTCCTCTCGGAGGTATTGTTTTTATAATTAGTTTGATTGCAATTTATGTTTTTAATCCTCAGGGGATTGGCTTTAAAATATTGATTATGATTTGTGCCTTTTCAGCTGGTTTTTTCAAAACACCGTTGAATGCCTGGATGCAGGTATATGTAAAAGGAAGAAAACTGGGTGATGCTATTGCCTATAACAATCTGGTCAATTTTATCTTTATTCTCATTTCTGCAGGAATTTTTGGATTTGCCGAAACAAAACTGGGCACAAGAACTGTGTTTCTGATTGTCGCCATCCTCTCTGCAATAATGATTATGCATTTGGTTTTGACAGTGAGGGGAATAGGAGAGAGCCTTAAGAGACTTTTGGGAGGGAAAAGATAAAATGGGATAGGGGTATAAGAAATGTTTAATTCTTAATATTTAAGTCTTAATGTTTAAGTAGGAGTAAATGTTTGAAATTTAAGCTATTAATATCTGTAAATATTTTCTATTTTTTTACACTGAGTAAGCGAAGCGCATCGCTCCATAGGAGTCCCGATGGGAAAGTGCTATTTTATTTTTTCTATAAATATCGGGTATAAACTATAGGGGTACAAGGGTTTAAGGAAAGGCTAATGATTATCTTGCTTAAACAGTTTAAATGTTAATTCATTAATGATTATAAATCACTATTGTCCGATTAAAAAAACATTTGAAGTCTGAAAAGTCAATTAAATTCAGGCTCTTGTGAGTTTTTTTGTTGGGTGCTTGCTTTTTGAAAATGGCTTTGGTTGATTTTTTCCAATTTATTTGCCTCGGTCCTAAAGGATGTAAATTGTTGAAAATCAATTCATCCGGAATTCATCCCGCCGGTGACTGAGCCTGTCGAAGTTAAGGCGGGAGGAAAGAGGCAAAAATTGATTAAGACAATTTACATCCTAAGGGGCAATCATTGTTTTTGTCGGACAATAGAGATTATAAATGTCTTTTCTCTTGTATATTATATCTTAAAAATACAGGTTATTCACTTATTCCCCGATATAACTTTTGGGTTTACTGACAAGCTTAAACATCTCCATCACAATAATCATGGGAATTGCAAATAAAAGTATCAGTCCCCATTGTGTAAAAGAGACCGGTTCAACCCTGAGAACATCCTGCATAAATGGTAGCTGAAGACTTAAAATATGAATGCCCTGTGCGATGAGAATCCCAAACACCAGGATAAAATTTCTGCTTATCGGGACTTTAAAAGCAGAAGTAACTTCAGATCGACAGTTGAAGGCATGAAAATTCTGCATAAACACCATGAGCAGCAAGATGATGTTACGTGCTGCAAATTCTTCCATATGTGCAACGTTGATAAGCCAAAACCATACACCAAAAGTAATTCCGCCCATAGTAAGTCCTGAAACAACAGTTTGTTTTATCATCAGTTTGTTGAAAATACTCTCATTTGGTTTTCTTGGTTTACGTTCCATAGCACCAGGTTCCCCTCCTTCAAATGCCAGAGCAACATCCTGAATGCCGTTTGTAACCAGATTGAGCCATAAAAGTTGAACAGCAAGCAGGGGCAGGGGTAAGCCCGCAAAAATTGATGCAATAAAAAGAATAACCTCAGCTGCTCCAGTTGAAATTAAAAGATAAATTACTTTTCTCACATTGTCATAAGCATATCTGCCTTCTTCCACTCCTGCAACTATAGAGGAAAAATTATCATCGGTGACAATCATAGATCCGATTTCTTTGGCAACATCAGTTCCTGAACCCATGGCAACACCAATGTTTGCACGTTTCAAAGCAGGTGCATCATTGACTCCGTCGCCTGTTACTGCCACAAATTCGCCGCCTCTGATTAGCACGTCCACTATTTCTTTTTTCTGCAAAGGAGAAACCCTTGCAAATACAGAAGTTGATGCAACCAGTTTTTCATAAGCAGGGCTATCAACAGGGCCTGCCTCGGAAAGCATCTGTCCTGTCACAGCTTCAGTATTTTTGTCTGCAATTTCCAGTTCACGTGCAATATTCATTGCTGTTGCCGGATGGTCACCCGTAATCATCAATACTTTAATCCCCGCATGTTTACATGTTTCAATGGCAGACTTGGCTTCATTTCTCAATGGGTCTATAAAACACACAAGACCATTGAATGTGAGTCCGCTAATATCTTCATCATCATAGTATTCCTGCTTTTCAAAATTCTCAAATTCACCTGAAGCTACTGCCAACACACGATATCCTGAAGCTGCCATTTCATGTGCAGTCGTTTCTATTTTTTCTTTATCAATAGCAAGTTGCTTCTCTCCCATCATCACATGGTCACAGAAATCAAGAATCTTTTCAACCGCTCCCTTTACTCCAATGTGTATTGATCCGTTTTTTTTGCAAAATGCGCCTGAAAACTTTCTCTCCGATTCATATGGAATTTTATCTACAGTTTGATATTCTTTTTT
This sequence comes from uncultured Bacteroidales bacterium, assembly GCA_964526285.1. Taxonomy (GTDB): domain Bacteria; phylum Bacteroidota; class Bacteroidia; order Bacteroidales; family DTU049; genus CAYMAZ01. Next base: position 5,636 of record CAZGIW010000125.1, read on the forward strand.
CAATTCATCTGGCTGAAATCCAAGTTTGTATGCCATCCCAAGAAATGCAACATCCATGGCGTCTCCGTGCGATTTCCATGTGCTATCTTCCTCATACAACGATGCCTCATTGGCTAAACTTCCAATAAGACTGATTTTTTTAAGCAATTCATTGGAATCGACTGAAATTGTATTTTCTTTATCATCAATGATTTGTCCAATACCATTATAACCTTCACCTGTAATGGAAAAGACGGTTTCATCGGGAAGAATAACTTTTTTTGCCGTTTGCTGATTCACTGTCAGTGTTCCGGTTTTATCACTGGCAATTATTGTACAACTTCCAAGGCTTTCAACAGCATTGAGTTTTCTTACAATCACATTCCTTTTTGACATTCGTTTTGTAGCTATGGATAATGCTACGGTGAGTGCAACAGGAAGTCCTTCGGGAATGGCTGAAACAGCAAGTGCAACTACAAAAAAGAAAATGGCAGTCAAATCTAGTCCCTGCATTCTTAAAATTATAGCTAGAAATACACTGAGTGCTATGATGAAGTATGTAATTTGTTTTGTGAAGTTTTCCATTCTGATGAGCAATGGGGGTTTTGCTGAAGCAGATTCTGCCACATCCTGTGCAATTTTGCCAACCTGAGTGTCCTTTCCTGTGCATACAACAATCCCAAATCCTCTTCCCGACATGACTGTTGAACCTGCAAATGCCATATTTGTTCTTTCACTTACCCCTGTAGTGGGACAAATACGTCCCGTTGATTTTTTGGCTGCAATGGATTCACCCGTGAGAAAACTTTCATCAATCTCAAGATTGGATGCTTCTAACAAACGAATATCTGCAGGAACTTTTAATCCCGATTCAAGAATCACAATGTCGCCAGGAACCAATTGTTCTGAATTAATTTCCTGTTCCTTGTCATTTCTTTTTATTCGGGCTTTGATTTTTAATAAACTTTTCAGACTTTCTGCACTTTTTTCTGCATTGTATTCCTGAAATGTGCCCAAACCACTGTTAATAAAAATTACAAGAAATATAAAAATGGCATCCTTCCCCTCACCTATAAGAATTGAAGCAACTGCTGCGGCTATGAGTATAAAAATTAGCGGGTTGATGAGCTGATGTAAAATAATTTTCCATATGGTCACTTTCTTTTGCTCAGGCAATTTGTTGGGGCCATAATAGGCAAGACGTTTTTCTACTTCTTCTTTTGTCAGCCCATGAATATCTGCTTTCAATTCAGAAAAAACACGGTCTTCTTTGAAAGAATGCCACTTTTGATTTCTGATTTCTGATTCTGTTGGAATATTGTCTTTGCGTGTCACCATAAGAGTATTCTGGTTAATTATTTTTAATCTCTGCAAATTTAACATTTTTTTTTGTTTTTTCCAAAATATGTTAAAAATCTGTTACTGCTCACCATATAATAATAATCTTAGTTTTTTAGCCAATTTATCACCATGTGACGAATTTCCAAATTTCCACGAATATTAAGTACTATGCAATACAAAAGCCTATTGTATTACCAAAATCTGTACAAGCACAAATTGCAGCGATAAATCAATGGAGCGTGATTAGAAAAAACTATTTTCTGCAAAAGCCATTGTAAACAAAGCAAATCTGAGCACTCAGATTTGCTTTTACACAGATTCAAATTTTGATAGAGAAAGCTTGCTTTCAAAATAACAGAATTTGAATCTGTGTGATGGCTTTTGCAGAATCAACAGGATTATTCGTGCTTATTGGTGTATTCTAAGATATAACCAAATTTTTTTTCACTTTTT
>CAZGIW010000126.1:0-7289 GCA_964526285.1 uncultured Bacteroidales bacterium
TTAATGCTTAATGTTTAATGTTTAATGTTTAATGTTTAATGTTTAATGTTTAATGTTTAATGTTTAATTCTTAGGGTTTCTTTTTTTAGGTTGTCTTTTGCTGTTTTTATGCTTTTGGAAAAAATCAGTATGAGCTCTTTGTTTTCACTTTCTGCTTCAAAAACTAACGGATTATTTTTGCATAATGGTTTTCTTATAACAAACTGCAATGCAATATATGTTTCTTTTAGTTCTTTCAAACAGATTTTCATTTTATGTAAAAAATCTCTTTTTGATTCGGCCGCTTGTGCTTCTCCGTAATTAAATGCAGGAGAAGTGTCAGATCGAATCATTTGACCTCCAATATGCTTTCCAGTTAAAGTATTGGGAAGCCCATCAACGATGTCCAATATCTTTAAACCAAAAACAATCAGTCTTTCCTCTAAATCGTAATCATTTGAATTTCTATTTGCACCCATTACTTAATCATTTATTATTAATCATTAATCTATACCCAAAGTTTTCTGAACAAAAACGCAATCATAAATGCCGTTCCGAATATGGCCATCATGGTGATAATTCCCGAACTTGACAGGACTGCCATACCACTAAGTGCGGCACCGCTGGTGCAACCTTTTCCCAACTGTGATCCAATTCCAAACAATGCCCCACCAATTACTGCAAAAATCAAGCGCACCCCAACCGAAGCTCTTGGACCCCGCTCAACCTGAAATTTTAATCGTCCACCAATAGCTCCGGAGATAAAGCCTCCCAGAATCAAACCCAGAAACATAATCACAATCCACTGATTCCACAACTGTGATGCATCAAAACCTCCGAAAAAGAATGACTTTTCAGCCATCTGTGGCGATAACTTTTGCACAGCAGATATTGTGAAATTTTTAATTGCGCCACTGGCACCAAGTCCATGCCCCCCAATCCAGATGGTGAACAACAAGGTGAGTCCCAAAGCAAAACCTGCTAAATAAGGATTGGCATATTTGAATTTCTTTTCTTCCATAATGGTTTAAAAATTATTGATTAACAACCGCCCTGTGGAACAGGCTTTTTTGATTCATTTTCAACAGGAACATCTGATTTCTCACTTTTTTCCAAAGGATAATTCATAATCTTATCATCATCAAATGCCTGATCTGTTTCTTCCATCATAATATTATACATAAACGAATTGGCGCCATAATACAACGATTTTGCATCATATCCGAGGATTCTCAGATAAGCTGCCACTGTTGAACTGTGATTGCCCGAATTGCAGTAAAGTACAATGGTCTTATCCAAGGGCAAAGTACTTAATTGTGTTTCTCTGGATAATGATTTTTTTGGTGCATAATGAATGGCTCCCGGAATATGCCCAAGGTCAAAATACTCTTTTTTCCAGTAACAAATTATATGATAGTTTTCTGGACTTGCAAACACTTCGTCAGCTGTTACAACATAATCTTTGTAAGGATGCTGCAACAACTCAATTGCCCTTTCACGAAGTATCTCATAGCCAGTGTTGAACTCGGATTTAATCACAGGATAATCTCCATTTTCAGGAATGGGGTTGTCCTCATTTACCAGTTTATCTGAATACAAAGAAGTGAGGTTTCTTAACCAGTATTCAACAGCATAATCCTCATGCCAGGCACACATGCCAAATCTCACCGGATAGACATTGTCATAACCCAAAAGCCTTAACAAACCGCTTGCAAAAAATGCGGCCTGTCCGTCAGATGAAAACAAGTAAATTTTTTCAAAACCCGATGCCTCTATCTTGTTTTCAAAATAATCTATCAAATCTGAAAAAGACACATTCACTGCTTTTGATATATGACCCGCTGCATAATCCTCAGGGGTGCGGATATCAATGATGTGTATGTTTTTATCAATGTTTTCCATCACTTCCGATGCGTTGACAGCCCCGGGTGAAGCATCAGTATTGATAAAATCACCGTTTTGTTCAATATACTCCACAAGCATCTCAAACTTGTCATTGTCCAAATGGTCGTTGTTGTCCTTTCCACCTCCACAACCAGCAATAAGAAGTGAAATCATAACTGCAATTGCTGCAGTTGGGAAAATTCTTGAAATTAGTCGTCTCATAATCAATGTTTTTTTTTTATTCTTTGTTACTTTCATTATTCTCTTCTTCTTTTTTTGATGTTTTATCATCATCAGTCTCAAGTTCTTCATAACCTGTTATCATGGCTTTCAGGTTTGAACTAATGGTGTGTCCTGTTGTAATAAGATACAAATGTGCAATGGTAAATGCTATCAGCAAAAAGGCACCAAAAGTATGCAAAACCGCAATCGTTTCAAGACTGCCCATATTGGCTGATACAATTTCCCCCTTTTGAGGATAGCGATAAAGCAGATACAAAACTCCTGTGATAACCATCAGAGGAATAAGAACGACTTTTAATCCAAGATATACCAGTCTTTGCAGGGGATTGAGCTTGCTCAGTTGAGTTTTGCGTGTGGGGTGGGGTGCATTTTTAAAAATTCCAAAAAGATAATAATTGGCCTGCGCCTTCAAATTTTTTGCTGTTGGAATATACTGTCTCCATTCTCCTGTGGTAAAATGCCAGAAAATGGCAAAAATTATAAGAATTATCAGCGAAATGGCTGCCACATTGTGATATTTTACAGCATTTTCAAATCCAATCACCTCATATGAACTGTGAATTTCAAATCCAGTAAACATCAGAAAGAAAATAAGTAAGGCCTGTGACCAGTGCCAGAATCTTTCAAACAATCTGTAGATATATACCTGCTTTTTCATTATTGCTGCTTTTTTTTAATGTTGTGATGAACCAGTTTGATGTGCTTTTGCCTTTTTGTAATTATAAAACCTCAACGCAGCATGTCCAAAAACACCTGCAAACGTTATTATAATAATGAGTATGCCTGTTGTGTCTGCATATTTATTTCTGTCGCGTCCGGGAAGATAAAAATCATTGATTCCTGCAAGCCTTGAGTTTTCTCTTGTGTGACATTCCTGGCAACTGACAACCTGATCTTTGGGAGCAACCATATGACTGATGGGCAAATGCATTTCTGTTTCCACAAAACCATATTCTCCGCTATAGGGTATGCCAAGATATTCCATGGCAGTGTCGATGGCAGCCGACCAGTCATAATCAATCCATAGTGCCCCTTTTCCCTTTTCATAATCCCATAATTTGGCCTGAACAATACGATTATACTGTAAATCATAGGGCTGTTTTCCCTTGTGAATTTTTTTGGGGATAATTTTTGATGAAGGATCATCATATGACCCAAAAAGTTTGTTGATATTGACAGGAGTTTCTGTAATCTCATCTGTGAGAAGATGATGATCAGCAGTACCATTAAACCATTGATAATCAGGAACAAGATTTCTTCCCCATAAAAATGAACCCTTGTCTGTGAAATAAATCTGGTTGCCATCTTCATCCAGTTCAAAATAGGGCATTCCATCTTTCAGGTCGCAGGCTGTTGACCAGTCCCAGTACATCTTTGTAGCATTCACCTTGGCATAAGTGGGTATGTGACATGTTCGGCAGTCAACTTTGATTGTATGTTCATTCATCAAATCGTCCTTGTGAGGAAAAGGAGTGTGGCAATCCTGACATTGTGCTCTTCTTTCATTGGTGGACGATAGCCCATAATATCTTCCCTTCATCACATGATTTTTTGTTTTGTGACAATCAATACATTCAAGACCTGCACCATCGGGCGACATGTGAACATCCACATCTTTGGCACAGTCAATCAGCGCAATTTCCAAATCTCCGTGTTTCACATTATTGCCACCAGCACTGTGAAAATGGCAAACTCCGCAGTTTTGCATTCGCGGTGTTCCCAAATTGGCAAACACAAGTGGATAATCGGGAGCATTTTCCCCAATTTCGGGATAACCAGCACCTCCCGAACGTTTTTTGTAGTTGTAACTGTTGTCATGGCACACAAGACAATCAATGTTGAGCGGATTAGTGAAATCAAAGGAATCACTGCTGTATCCGTAGCCTGCATGACAACGGTTGCATGTGGGTTCGCTACCTGCTGCAATTCCTGTACAAAAATTATTCAAAGCATTTCGCTTGCCATAATACACCACACCTCTGCCCGGGATATACTCTTCTTTTTCCCATGTAAAGTGATGACTTTTCAGCAGTTCGTGCCCTCGTTCCTCGTGGCAAATCAGACAGGCAGCAGTAATATCGTGAGCCGATTGAAAATCTTTCTGAAGTTCGGCAAACTGCGAATGATCCTTTGAAGAGAGTATGCGTTCCGAATATTCTGCTTTCAGTTCTTCCTTGTTATTGTAATTAGGTAAATTCTGCACATTGTATATTGCAATGGCAATAAACACCTGAGGAATCAAAACCAGAAAAATAACCTGTACGAGTTTTCTCATAAAAATGAAATAATTAAGTAGTAAATGAATAAACAGATAAAAAAGAAAACAAGTGCAAATATAAAACAATAATTATAAAAAAAAACAAAAAACATATTCACATATATAGATATATACATATGAAACATATGAATGAATGATTCTGATGTTTGAGCTGATATACGCTTGAGATAGTTTTTTTTAGAAATTAATTTTGTGGCTTTATCAATTTATCCATATTGGAACTGACAAATTTGATGAAAGCAACCTGATGATTTTCAGCAAAGGCTCGTTTTGAGACAGTCTCAAATCGGCATAAATAGTGATAAATCGTTGAGCAGTAACAAAAACCTTATTACCTTAATAACAACTTGAAAACACAGCCAGTATTCACCTTATTAGCTTATTGAAACTGGCATTTTTATCACTGAAGCAATTCACATGATTCAAAAAAAAATTCACAACGTCATGTTTTGACATTTTGGACATGTATTTTAGTGCCCAAAAAACTCAAACAGTTGATATTGTGCAGATTATACTAATAAAATATAATTTGTTATGATTAAAAGAACCATTTACATTGGAAATCCGGTGGGATTATCAACAACAAACAAGCAGCTAATCATCAAAACCAGAGATGAAAATGAACCAGATGGACGAACCACATCAGTTGCAATTGAGGATATTGGAGTGCTGGTGCTTGATAATCAGCAGATTGTTGTTTCTCAGAGAGTGTTTCAGCTATTGCTTGATAACAACAGTGTGATACTTGTTTGTGGTGAAAACCACATGCCCCAGGGTTTGGTCTATCCCTTTGAAGGTAATACGACCCAATCAGAACGTTACAGAGATCAGGTTGAAGCATCACTTCCATTGAAAAAACAATTGTGGCAGCAAACTGTGAGTAAGAAAATTTTCAATCAGTCAGTTTTGCTTGGAGCTCAGGGAGTAAAAACCGAAAATATGCTTCACTGGGCAAGAGAAGTAACATCAGGAGATATTAAAAATCATGAGGCCAGAGCTGCGGCTTATTATTGGGACAATTTATTTAATGCCTGTTTCAAACGTGATCGTTTTGGATTTCCCCCCAATAATATGCTAAACTATGGGTATGCTGTATTAAGAGCTGTGATTGCAAGGGCACTTGTTGGTTCGGGACTAATGCCCACTTTGGGAATTCATCATCGCAACAAATACAATGCATTTTGTTTGGCTGATGATATAATGGAGCCTTACAGGCCTTTTGTGGATAAAGTTGTCCTTGAAATAATAAATGAAGCAGAGATAGACGAAGAGTTTGATGAACTGACACCTGATTTGAAGAGAAAACTTTTGATCATACCCGCCATGGACGTTGAAATTGAAGGAAGAAAAAGTCCTTTGATGATTGCAGCACAACGTACAAGTGCCTCATTATCAAAATGTTTTTCAGGCGAAAACAGAAAAATTATTTTTCCTGATATGGTTTTATGATTGACAAACTTAATGAATACAGAGTTTTGTGGGTAATGGTATTTTTTGACTTACCGGTAGTAACAAAAAAGGATCGGAAGATATATGCAAGGTTTAGAAAACAACTTTTGCAGGATGGGTTTACCATGTTTCAGTTTTCCATATATCTGAGACATTGTCCCAGCAGGGAAAACGCCGAAGTGCATGTAAAAAGAGTAAAAAAATGGCTGCCCGAAAAGGGGCATATAGGAATATTGACCATCACAGACAAACAGTTTGGTCAGATGGAAATTTTTTACGGAATTGAACAAAAACCAGTGATAACAGGATGGCAACAATTGGAAATGTTTTAAAAAAAAAGCCCCGTATTGAAAGACGAGGCGACTTGAATGTTTTCACAACGGAAACTATTTATTTAATTCAATTACTTGCTTATCAATACTTTAGTCGCTTGTAAATAAGTACAAGGTACAAATAAGGCTCAAATACATACTGTAAACTTGCTTTTGGGGTTTGGTTTTCAACTTAACATTGCCCGTTCAATTTCGTGGTATGGTATGCTTTCAGCTTTCTGTATTTGTTCAATTATTCGCAAATACCTTTTTGTTGGTTTACCTGCATACGTTTTTTTGAAATTCTTTTTATACAATTCGCTGTATAGGTTATCAATTTCAAAATACGCCCCTAATGTTTTGTCCAGTTGCCTGTACTTCTTACTTTGGGTTTGGGTTTCGTACATACAACCGTTGAACGCTTCACGGTGTAAAAAGTAACCGCCTATTGAATACAGTTTACGGCAACGCTTCTTTGTTTGTGGGCAAATGAAATACCATATTTCGCCCTTGTTCAGGTTTGAAGGGGTTGAAGTCAAATATACTTTATAGTTTCGGGGTTCGTCCCTGTATTTGTAATCCAGTTCAATGTATGGCTGTTCGCTTTTAGTGTTTACCTTAATTGAAATACTGCCTGTGGGGTTTCCGTTTCTACTCCAGTTAACTGTACCGCTTTTAATTTGTTTCGGTTTAAAGTAGCCCCAACCTTTCAACTTTGAAATGTCAATTTGCAACGCTTCATTGTATAGGGTTGGGAATGTATAGGGCTTTGGCATTTGAAATTTATTTTAAAATGAAACCTAAATCATTAAGGAACTTGCAATATTACCAATTTCCAAACTGTAAGGGTTCGCCCTCTGTGGGGTGTACTGTTTCAACCTTTGGGAATACGTACGGCATAAGTTTACAAACTACATTCAAACGCTCCTTCGTGTCTAATGCTTCAAGTGTTTCAGGTAGTTTTTCAATTTCCTTTTGCATAATGGTTTTGAGGGTGTCCCGTAAATTGTTTGTTAAAACCTGTTCTTTTGTCTTTGTATTCATATCAATTTGAATTTATGGTTAATACTTGTTTTAATTCCTGTAATCGGTTCAGGTAGGGTAAAAAGGTTCGTTTGCCGTTGTTCGCTTTCACGGTGGCAAAG
>CAZGIW010000127.1:0-7149 GCA_964526285.1 uncultured Bacteroidales bacterium
GCTACGGAACCGTTTGTGTCGGGGTGGCAGGATTCGAACCTGCGACCTCCTGCTCCCAAAGCAGGCGCGATAGCCGGGCTACGCTACACCCCGTGTTAAATTTTCCTTAAGAAGAAATGAACTTTTCAATTTTGAGTGTGCAAAAATACTAATATTTTATTAAATCGAACCAAAAAAAATTTGTATTTGTTTTGCAACCATATTTAATAAAATGCGTTTCATAAAAAAGACGTGACTGTAGAAAATTTTTTGATATAAAAACGTTATATAATATGCAGTCTTCAGCAAATGTTTTAAAATGTTCATGAACAAGTTTGTTTGCATTGTTTTTTTTGTCTTTGTTGCATTGTTTTCATATGCACAGCAAAATCCTGTAAAAAGGGGAGTAACAAATAAGGAATATGCCGAACAATGCAAAGCAGATGGTTGGGATGTGGATTTATTGAATACAGGAGCAAATGCAGAGTTTTTAACAGATGAGGAAAAAAACATGATACTTGCAACCAATATGGTCAGAACCAATCCTCCTAAATTCGCAGAGTTATATGTAAAAGAAGTAGCTGGTTTTTTTCAGGGTCGTAATTTGGTGTATCCAACAGAAATGCCTGTTATAACAAAAGAAGGCAAAAGTGCTGCTGTTCAGTTATATAAAGAGCTTCAAAAAACCAAACCTGTTGGAATTTTGTTTCCTTCTCATGGGATGTCAGCAGCCTCAAGAAAGCATGCATATGATCAGGCAAAATCAGGAAAAGTGGGTCATGGCAGAAGAAATGAAACAAATAAAAGGCTTTCTGAGTTTGGAACATGGCAGGTATGCATGGGTGAAAATATTGCTTACGGTTTTGAATCTGGTCATAGAGCATTGATTGCACTACTTATAGATGATGGTGTTCGTTCAAGAGGACATAGAAAAAACATTCTTAAAAAAGAGTATAACAGAATTGGTGTGGGAAGTGCTGCTCATAAAAAATACAGATGGAGCTTTGTGGTAACTTATGCCTGTGATTATGTTGAAAAATATCCATTGTAGTTATATTTCTGTCGTTTTTTATCAAACAAGATGCTACAGAATAATAATTTGGCTTTAGCAGAATTAAGGAGTTTATTCGTGGAAATATGTGTACTAGTGGCTTATAAAAGGATGTGCTGAGCAGTTACAAAATATTTGCTTAATTTTGAATTCTGATATTGTTTATGATTCCGTTCTATCGTCCATATATTGACAGTGAAATTAAGCAAGCTGTTTGCAAAGCCATTGAAAGTGGCTGGCTAAGTAGTGGTCCGCTTGTGAGACAATTTGAAAATGAACTCAAAGTGTACACAGGGGCACAATCTGTCATTTGCACCGGATCTGCTGGTATGAGCCTTCAAATGGTGCTAAGGTATTTTGGTATTCAAAACGGTGACGAAGTAATTCTACCCGCTTTTACTCATCCCGCAACTGCAAATGCTGTTGTACTTTCAGGAGCAAAGCCTGTGTTTGCTGACATCAACCCCGTTGATTTTACCATTTGTCCTGTCAGCATTAGTAAGCTAATCAATGCCAACACCAAAGCAATCATCCCCGTTGATATTGCTGGAATGCCCTGTGACTATAACATTATTTACAAACTGATTCAAAGTAAAAAATCTGAGTTCATACCTGCTTCCCCGATTCAGGAAGATATGGGCAGAATTTTGCTGTTGGCTGATGCTTCTCATTCCTTTGGTGCAACGATGGAAGAAAAACAATCAGGAACACTGGCAGATATTAGTGTGTTTTCATTTCATGCAGTGAAAAATCTCACAACAGGTGAAGGCGCTGCCATATGTTTTAATCTGCCACAACACATGAATTTCAGTAAAATAGCCGATGATTTTAAAGCTGCGAGAGTACATGGCCTTACAGCTGATGCATTTAGGAAACTTGAAGAAAAGACATGGGAATATGATGTGCATGAACCATCAGGCAAATCGGTACTCACAGATGTGGCTGCAGCAATGGGAATTAGTCTGCTAAAAAAATATAACACCATTATATTGCCACGCAGACTTCATCTTTTTAATCATTATTCCAAATTATTTTTGAATGACAGTCGTTATATTTGTCCCGTTCATTATATGGAAGACAAAAACTCATCATGTCATCTTTATATTTTACAACTAAACGGAAAAAACAAAGACCAGAGAAACAAAATAATGAGGCAGTTGTATGACAGGGGAATAATCACAAACCTGCAATTTATCCCCATTCCACTTCTAACATGGTATAAATCAACAGGATATACCACCGGTGGACTTGAAAACACAATGAATCTGTATTCGCGTTGTTTGAGTTTGCCCTTTTTTCATGACTTAAATGAAGAGCAAATGAACATAGTTTGTACAGAAATTAAGCAATTGGATTCTTTAATTATTTAAGTTCTCTGCAAAGCAATGTTATCTACGATGGTTAAGCAGGAAATCGGATGTGTTTTTACCCCTGAAATCTGGGCTGAATTTGCCATAGAGAAATACGGCCTTTTTGATAAATGGATGCAGGGGGCATCAATACTCGATCCTACCATGGGAAACGGAAACCTTCTTGCGGCAATAATTTGCTTTGGCCTGAAAAAAGGATATCAGGTGGGAGAAATGCCGGTTGAAAATCTATTTGGTGTTGAAATGAACAAGAGGCACTATTGTGCTGCATGTGAGAGACTTGAAAAGTTGTGTGGAAGCCGTTTTCAGAATCAGAATTTCATCAACGGGGACATTCTTTTTACATGGAAAAGAAAAAAAATTGACATTGTTTTTGGGAATCCCCCCTGGGTTAGTTTTTCATCGCTGCCATTGGAATACGGCAAAAAGATTAAATCTGTTTACGTGAAATCTGGACTTGCTTCACACGGCAGTGGTTTGTTGTTGGGAAACTCACAAATTAATCTTGCCGCACTGGTTTTTTTTCACGTTTTGAAAAACATGATGAAAGAAAACGGAGAGGCTGTGGTTTTCATGCCTTTATCAGTGCTTTTTCATGCAGGTGCACACAGGGAGTTTACATCAGGCAAAGCAGGGAATATCTCCTTTTCAATAGATGAGGTAACTGACCTTGAACACACTGATGCATTTCAGGGCATTTGCACCAGATTCGGCATTATTAAAATCAGCAGAAATAAAACTCAGAGTTTCCCTGTTCCCTATTTTACCTATAATCTCTCAAATGGAAAATGGACAGAGAAATTTATGTCTCCACTTCTTCTTGATCACGGACCAATGTGTATTCAAAACAGTCACAATAAGAATTTTGGGTTTAAAAAAATTCCAGTTGATATTAAATCCAAGCCACGTCAGGGCATTAATACATGCGGAGCCAACCACCTTTATTTTTTTGATTCATTCAAAGACTTGAACGGTGAGATTTGTGAAGTTTCCAATAAAACATTAAGTTGCCATATTGAAAAACAGTTTGTTTATCCCCTGATTCAAAAAGAAAATTTCAGAAATAATGATAACTTAATACACAAATGGGTGATTCTTCCTTACAATGAAAATGGGAAAATTCTCACAGAAAAACAGATTAAAAATCATCCACATATGCATTCATATTTTAAATCAAACAAAGATGTTTTGGGTGCTCGAAAAGGAACACTGATCAGACATCAGATTGAAAATGGATTGTTTTGGGCACTGCTGGGAGTTGGCCCCTATTGTTTTTATCCCTATAAAATTGTTTGGGAAGCGTGTGGAAAAAAAGATTTTTATCCCAGAATTTTTGAAGGAATGTGGCAGGCAAATCAGGCACTACAGGTGTATATGCCATTCACTGACAGAATTTTATGTAAAGAAATCATCAACAAAATGAATGAAGCTGGCATTTCTGAAATGCTTTCAACAATGAACCTGGGAGGCAGTATGTGTTTTGCACAACCGGGAGTGATGAAAACCTTTTTTGACTTCGCTTCATTGGAATAGTTTTTTTAACTGCTCAGAAGCTTTTTTCAATACATCGTATAGGTGGTTTTTTATCACTAGGACACTTCACATACCATCTCATCGTGATAAATCAGCATAAATAGTGATTCATGTGGGAAAGTTACATAGGATACACAAAACTTAAATCTATCTCTATGTAACAAACTATTACACTTTTTACAATATGCTTTGTGAACTTTGTGTAAATCTCTGTGAACTTTGAGGTTAAAAGAAATAAATGGTAACTGAGCTGTAACGTTTTTTTGTATCTACAGCGTTGAATATTTTTTTCATTACTTTTTTCGTAATTTTGCCACATGGAAACAATTTTAAGCGGAATACGCCCCACAGGTAATCTTCACATCGGCAATTATTTTGGCGCGCTGAAGAATTTTTTAAAACTACAGGAGACCCATAACTGTTATTTTTTTATTGCTGACTATCACTCACTTACCACTCATCCCACTCCTGAAAACCTTCATGAAAGTGTGAAACAGGTGTTTGTGGAATATCTGGCAGTTGGACTTGATCCTGAAAAAGCCACATTATACATTCAAAGTGATTTGCCTGAGACAATTGAACTTTACCTTTTTCTCAACATGAATGCATATCTGGGAGAATTGCAGCAGTGCACTTCGTTCAAGGAAAAGGCACGTCAGCAACCAAAGAATGTGAACGCGGGTTTGCTTACATATCCCACACTTATGGCTGCCGACATACTGATTCACAGAGCTGCCAAGGTTCCTGTGGGCAAAGATCAGCAGCAACATTTGGAAATGACACGTGATTATGCTGCCCGTTTTAACAGATTGTACAAAACAGAGTTTTTCCCACTCCCACAAGCATATAATTTCGGACAAGATCTTGTAAAAGTTCCGGGACTTGATGGGTCAGGAAAAATGGGAAAATCTGAAGGGAATGCCATTTATCTTATTGACAATCCGGATGTTATCCGCAAAAAAGTGATGCGTGCTGTGACAGATTCCGGACCTACTGAAATGAATCAACCCAAAGAAGAACCTGTTCAAAATCTTTTTACTCTTATGGGTATTGCTTCAGATGGTTCAACACTCCAATTTTTTGAGGAAGAATACAACAATTGCAGGATACGCTATGGTGACATGAAAAAACAACTTGCAGAAGACATTGTGAAACTGCTTGAGCCTGTTCGTAAAAAAATTGAAGACATGTCAAAAAACACCGAATATATTTCAAAAATGGTGAAACTGGGACAGGAAAAAGCTCGCGCAAGCGCTGTGCCAACCCTCAGTGAAGTCAGAAAAATTATTGGATTTAAAACATTTTAGCTTATGAAACCAATCAAAGGAATTTTACCCTTTGCCATGTGGCTGCTCAGACTTTCTGTGCTGCTGTTTGCTTTTGCATACTTTTTTCCTGAAGTAAAGGGATTGTCATTCAGTGGATTGCATTATTTCATTGCATTGGCCTATGTTGTTTTTGCAGTTCTGTTATTTGTTGGAGGATTCACCAGCAAACATACATTAACTGTATTTTCGGGCTTGATGATTTTTGCCATTTCAGCCTATAAGCTATTTGACCTTTTTGATTTGCAAACATTCACTGCCTTTTCTCCTTTTGTGCTTGTGGCAGTTGTAGGACTTCTGTTTGCAGCAACAGGAAATAAAACCTGATTTTCCACTTTCATATCATTCTCCGAAAAACCAACAATGCCACGACAACTGATTTCAACTGAAAAACGACCTGACAGAGCAATTCTGATAGGAGTACTCACTCCTGATGTTGCCTATGAAACATTTCAGGAGTACCTTGATGAACTGGCATTTTTACTTGATACTGCAGGGGGTGAAGTTTTAAAGGTATTTGTTCAGAAAATGGAAAAGCCTGACAGTCGTTTTTTTGTGGGTTCAGGAAAAATTAAAGATATTGCTGCATTTGTGGAAGAGCATCAGCCAGAGCTGGCCATTTTTGATGATGAGTTAAGTCCTTCACAAATTCGCAATCTTGAAAAGTTGTTAAATTGCAGGGTGATGGACCGCACCAATCTCATATTAGACATTTTTGCACGAAGAGCCCGAACTGCACATGCCAAAACACAGGTTGAACTTGCTCAGTATCAATACATGCTGCCTCGTTTGACAAGAATGTGGACACACCTTGAAAAGCAAAGAGGGGGTATCGGACTGAAAGGTCCGGGAGAAAAAGAAATTGAAACCGACCGTCGTATAATTCGTGAACGCATCAGTTTGCTCAAAAATAAACTGAAAGAAATTGACAAACAAAAGGTTACGCAGCGTAAAAGTCGTGAAAGTCTTGTCAGAGTTTCTCTGGTTGGTTACACAAATGTGGGCAAATCAACAATTATGAACTTGTTGGCTAAATCAGAAGTGTTTGCTGAGGATAAGCTTTTTGCAACACTTGATACAACAGTGAGAAAAGTTGTCATAGGAAATTTGCCATTTCTGCTCACTGATACTGTCGGGTTTATTCGAAAATTGCCACATGGACTAATTGAATCATTTAAGTCCACTCTCGACGAAGTGAGAGAATCAGATGTGATAGTGCATGTGGTTGATATTGCTCATCCTGCATTTATGAAACATATGGAAACAGTGGAACAGACACTGAAAGAAATTGGAGCAGGTGATAAGAAAACCATCATGATTTTCAACAAGATAGATGCCTATAAAGATGATTTCGACCCGGATGATTTGAGTGAAAACAGAAAACCAGCACTGGCTGATTTGAAAAAACACTGGTTGGCAAGTGAGAAACATCCATGTCTTTTTATTTCGGCCAAAGAAAAAACAAATCTTAAAGAATTCAGAAAACTCCTTTATCGTGAAGTGGTAAAAATTCACTCAAAACGTTATCCCTTTGATGACTTTTTGTATTAGATTAATGGGAAATTTCCAAACATTTATCAAAACAAATATTCCATCACAAAAATTTGTTGGTTTTGTTTATTTGAATATTTGAGCAGGCATGGAGAAGTGACGCTGGTGAGATAACAAGTTATCTTATAGAAAAAATAAAATATAAAATATAAAATATTAAATAGTTATGGCGGGGTGGGGTTTGAGAATCCGGAGGCAATTGGGGAAATGTTGAATATTGAATGATGAATTCTGAATGTTGAAGTTGGCAGGCTGAAAGCCTGTTTTTATTTCAGCTCGTGGCAACGCCACGAGAAAAGAAATCATCCCCAAATAAGTCGCTCTGTAAGAGCAGCTTAAA
>CAZGIW010000128.1:0-6980 GCA_964526285.1 uncultured Bacteroidales bacterium
GAGTTTGTTAAATATGAAAATCTAAGCTGGGTGTCCCAATGCACAAAACAGGAGCGTGGTATTTCAGACTATGAAACACCACGCCTTTTGTTTTTTTAAACCAGCTATCGTCTTTGCTTTTAACTACCAGGATTTACTGTACAATCAGTTTTGTTTCAGCAATTCTTCTGTTATTCGTCATCCATCTCAACACATAAATTCCGGACGGCCAGTTTCTTACATCAACAACTTCTGTTTTATCTGCAAACACAGATGAATACACCATACTGCCGTTGATGTTGAATATCTCAATTCTTTCTGCATTTCCCTGTATTGTTTCAATTGTAACAAAATCAGATGACGGATTGGGAAAAACGGAGAACAATGGTGTATTTGTTGAAAATAATCCTGCACCTGCATTTTTTACCCATTGTATGCTCAAAATTGTTGAATCTTCTTGTGCTCTCACTGTAAACAAAGGAAGACCAATAAACTTTGCATGATACGCAATCTCAATTTCATTAATCGTATCAGGTTCAACAGGATTCCACATTGAACCTAACCCCAAATCTGCATAAAACCAAAATGATTCAATTCTGTTTGCCTGCTTTAATTCACGTATGACATCAAAACTCCCTTCAGGATGAACAAAACTTCCCCACCCATCAACTGTTGAGCTTGTTTCTGCGTCAAATCTTAATCGAATTGAATCAACATAAAGAGTTCCAAAAAAATCATCATAAAAGAAAGTCTCATCTAAAAGAGATGAACTTGTGTAGTTGGTTAAATATGTTAAAGGAAAAACCATAATTGTATCAGGAACAATAAATGGCATAACAATCACCGACGAAAATGTAACAGAGTCAACAATACCCAGCATAAGAAGATAACCAGCATTACTTTCAAGCACATACGCGCTTTGTCCGGGAATACTTATTACCATATTCGTCGTTGGAAAAATTGCCTCGTAGGGAGTCCCCGAGGGATCAATGAAATGAAAGTCGTGAGTGTTATGCTCTGTAGGAACACCGGGTGTCCAGTTGAAGTTTGTTCCTGTCTGAAAATAATCATATGCTGGTTGCGTCTGCATTGTATCCTCACCATGAGATACAACAACCCCATAATCAGGCATGTCTGCCTGTGTAATGACAATCTGGGCATAGGAAATACCCATACTTAAAAGGGTTACTGAAATAAATAATGTAAACTTTTTCATGATAATTTGGTTTTAAAGTTAATAATGCAAATCTAATAATAAAATTTGAAGTTCTAAACTATGAATGAAATTTTTAACATATTGAAAAAAAGGCATTAAAAAAACTTAATAGTAATCATCAAAAACGGGTAAGTGATTTAAGTAATTGACATAAGGATTAGGTATAGGGTATAAGACAAAAGACAAAAGACAAAAGACAAAAGACAAAAGACAAAAGACAAAAGACAAAGGACAAAAGGAAAAAGCGATGCCCTGAGAAATGCAAGCATTGTTCTTCGGATTATGGAGAATTCCCCCTTCATTTTCTTGGATAATTTCGGGGGAGATAAAAGAAAGTTAGAATGATATGCACGCTAAGCCTTAGCATGTTATAAATATTTGATATCTAATATTTTTTTACACTGAGTAAGCGAAACGCATCGAAGTGCTATCTAATATTTTCTATAAATACCATGTGTAAGTTATAGGGGTACAGAGGTAAAATCATAAGGAATAGGGCAACTTGCAAACACCTCGCTTATGTCGCTTCTTTCTCCCTCTTTGTCACAAGCCATACTCCCACAAATAAAAACATTGCTGCAATGATTTTGGCAATACTCAACTGTTCCCGCCCCGATATATATCCGATGAGACTTGCAATGAATGGTTGCAAATAAATATAAAACCCTATGATTGTCGCAGGAAGGCGCTTGATTGCAAAAATTGTCAAAAAATAGGTGAACAAAGTTGTCCCAATCACCACATAACCCAGCGCCAGCCATTCTTCTGTGTTTACATGTGAAAAACCAGCCCCTTTCATATAAATGAATCCCAGAGGCGCATATGTCAACAAGCCTGCAAGAAACACATATTTTAATACCTGAACAGGTTCATATTTTGCCATCAATGGTTTGATGATTATCAGATACATGCTGTATGCTGTAATATTTAACAGAATAAACAAATTTCCCTTGAAGTGCAGGTTGCTGATTTCAAGCGATTTGTCTGAAGTCACGATAATCACAGCACCAATAAGTCCTGCCACAATACCGACGTATTTTCGCAAACTCACTTTTTCCCTGAGTATGTAAACGGCAAACAATGTCACCAAAAGAGGGCTGAGGGTATGCAAAATGCTGGTTTCAACCGGAGTGCTGTGTTCAAGTCCAGAAAAAAAGAAAAACTGATTTACTGTTACTCCCAAAAATCCAGCAAGCAATATTCTCAACAAATCTCGTGTTTCAATCTTTGCTGATCTCTTCAGAAAAAGACTTAACAGCCAAAACACAGCTGTTACTATGGCAATGCGGAAACTCACCACCTGAAACGGAGTAAATGCCGGCATGGTGCTTTTGGCAATCCAGTAGTTGGCTCCAAAAAGAAGCCCTGCTGAAATCAAAGCCAGATGTGCTTTTGACTGGGGTTTCATAGATTATTTTTTTACCCTGCCTCCGGTGGCAAAACGATCATCATAATATTTTGTGTCAAGATGATCAATGATTACACCTCTTGAACTGGATGCATGAACAAAATATCCGTTGGAAATATAAATTCCCACATGTGAAACCTGTTTCATGTTTATCTTGAAAAAAACCAGGTCGCCGCATTGCAACTGATCCCGCTTAACAACACTTGATTGTTGCCACAAATCATACGCACTGCGCTTTGTGTCAATATTGTATAGCTTTTTATAAATAGTCATTACCATTCCGCTGCAGTCTGTTCCTTCCTTTGATTTGCCCCCGTATTTATAGGGAGTGCCCAACCAGGAATCAATTTCTTCAAGCAAAGTAACATCTTCGTTGCCATTGAGTGTAATGTTCCATTTTTTTTCATATGTTGTATAAACATCTTTCTTCTCTTCAGGTTTGGTGTCTCTGGGCTTGCGTGGTTTTTTAACCTGTCCCCTGTCAGGCTTTTTATGGGGATCTTCATCAGAAAACACAACTCTGTAGGAAGATTCATTCTGATCACGACCCTGCTGCTGTGCCTCACGAATATGCTCAATCAATCCACGACATGATTGTAAGCCTGTGGCAATCAGCAATATAAGGAAATACCGAACAAGAAACTTCATGAATGTCGAGATGTCTTTCAAAGTTACATGTCATATGTGCTATATGTTTCTATTGTGAAATGAAGTTATAAACAATGCAATGTTGAATAATAATTCAAGTATATTTGCACATTGTGAAGAAAGAAAATAGATTTTTTGAAAACCGCAGCAGCGGAATTTTGCTTCATCCTGCTTCTTTGCCGGGTTTGTGGGGAATTGGCACAATGGGTCAGGAAGCTTTTGGTTTCATTGATAAACTTTCAGAAGCCGGAGTAAAATATTGGCAGATGCTGCCTCTCACCCCAACCGGCATGGGAAATTCCCCCTATCAATCATGGTCCGCATTTGCAGGCAATACGATGTTTATATGTCCCCGAGAATTGAAGAAAGAAAAACTTCTACCTGAAGACCTGAACCCCGAAGAATTGTTTCCTGTTTCCCAATCCAAATTCATTGATTATAATCATGCTCACAATGCAGTTGATTTTTTCACACAACTTGCCCACAGAACATTCTTACAGTCAAATATACTGAGAGATGAATTTTTGCAATTTCGTGAGAAGCACCACTACTGGCTTGAAGATTTTGCTCTTTTTGCTGCAATCAGGAATCAGCTGAAAGAAATACCTGTGCAGAAATGGCCTTCTTTGTTAAGAGAAAGAGACGAAGAAGCTTTACTTAAAAAAAGACGCGAACTGAGCGAACAAATTGAACTTGAAGAGTTTTCACAATTTCTGTTTTTCAGGCAATGGTTCAAACTGAAAGAATATGCCAATTCAAAGGGCGTACTTCTGATTGGAGATTTACCCATTTATGTATCTACCGATAGTGTTGAAGTTTGGATAAGTCACGAACTTTTTGAAGTTGATGCCGGGCTGAATCCTGTTTTTGTTGCAGGTGTGCCGCCTGATTATTTCAGTGAAACAGGACAATTGTGGGGCAATCCGGTTTACAACTGGAAAAAACATGAAAGCAACAATTTTCAATGGTGGCAACAGAGACTGGAATTTGCTCTGAAAATGTTTGATGCTGTCAGGATTGATCATTTCAGAGGGTTTTCAGATTACTGGACAATTCCTGCTGATGAAAAAACTGCCGAAAAAGGGCAATGGAAAAATGCTCCTGGAAAACTATTGTTTGAAACGATTATTCAAAAACATAGCCATCTTCCTGTTATTGCAGAAGATTTGGGTGAACTTTCGGATGAAGCAGTGGAATTACGTGAACACTTTGGATTCCCCGGCATGAAAATTCTGCAGTTTGCATTTGCAAATCCTGAAGAAAATTTGTTTTTACCCCATTTTTATGATAAAAACTGTGTTGTCTACACAGGTACCCACGATAATAATACCAGCCGTGGTTGGATTGAAGAAGACGTATTGCCCGAAGAAAAAGAATTTGCTCTGGAATATCTCAGTTGCAGTGAGGAAGATTTCTCAGAAAATTTTCTCCGACTGGGATGGAGCTCAGTAGCAAACACTGTCATTGTTCCTTTGCAGGATTTGTTTTCACTTGATTCTTCAGCAAGAATGAATACCCCTGGCACAGAATCAAACAACTGGCTATGGAAAATGAATGCTGAACAACTTGTAAATTTTCCTGTTGATAAATTAAAAAAACTGAACCGGTTATTTGGAAGAGAATAGTTTTTCAGTAAAGAAATTGTAACTGCTCAATGCTATTTTAATAAGCCACTCCCATCGGGATTCCTTTCCCAACTTGTCCCTATGGGATCGGGAAGCCGATGGCTTGGAAAAATTCACAAATTTTCTGTTTCAATGGCTTTTGCAGAAAATAGCTCTGACGAATCACAATAGAAAATTTTTTGACACTTTTTTGTGTATGCACAGAAATTATACAATACAAAAGGCTAAGTTTGTTTTGTTGAAATTGCGACGAGAAGGATTCTCAGGAGCAATTTCAACATAACAAATCAAAGACAACGAAGTTGACTTTGCTCCAAAAGAGTAGTCTTTTGTATTGTTAGCACATAATATTCGTGAAAACTCGTGTATTAGTGGCTAAAAAAACTACGATTTTTTTTTAGTCACATGGTGATAAATTGGTGAGCAGGTAGAAGAAATTTATTGTGAAATTCTTCCAATAATACAGCTTTTTTTGCTTTTGAATTTTGTTATGAGGTTGTTGGTTTCATTCACTTCGGGATAGCCCAGAGAAAAAAGTTTTTTCACAAAGGCCTCTCTTTCAATAGCATCTGAATGCAGAATAGTCACCTCATCTGTGGCAAGGTCAACTTCTGCAGTTTCAACTCCATCCATATTAAGAAGATTTTTTGTAATTGTATTTACACATCCCCTGCAGCTCAGGTTCATTATTTGTATTTTGCTTGTTTTCATGTCATCATTTGTTTTAAAAAGGTTTGAAATACAAAGATACAAAATTTTTCTGACAATACCAATATGTCACTCTCATTGTACTCACAAAAAAAGGCCGCCCGCAGGCAGCCTTAGTGGATTAGTATAGGTTGAACCGTGGTTCCTTAGATTATGGTTTTACTATTTTTACAAAAGATGTGCCATGTTTTGACACAAATGCAATATGGTATAATCCTGATGGCAAACGTGTCAGGTCAATCTGATTTGACATCTCTTCAATTGCCTCACCATAAATCAGTTGGCCGGCAATGTCGTAGATATACATTTCTATTGACTCCTGAGTGGTTTTTTCAACACAGATGAAATCAATAAAAGGGTTTGGATACACTTTAAATGAAGAAAACAGTATTTCAGTTCCCACCGTTGTTCCGGTTTCAAATGTCCATATCACCGACCAGTCAGAATATATGGATGGTCCGTTCAAAGCCCGAACTTTCCAGTAGTAGGTCTTATGATTATTGTTAAGTCCGGTAATAATTTCACTGGTGTTAATAGTGTTTCCGATAATCGCTGTTGCAAAATTTGATAACGTGTCATAAACAAACTCATAGGAAGTTGCATTGCTTGAAATCTGCCATTCAAAAGTGGTTGAGCTGAGAATTCCGCTCGCTCCGTTAAAAGGAGAAATCAATACCGGAACTGAAGGAATCAGGACTGGGTTGTTTCCTGTACTGAAACTTCGCACAGTCCATGCGCTTGTATCAACTGCATTCACAGCTCTCACCCGCCAGAAATAAATCTGATTTGCCAATAACGGCCCAGTATGCTGATAAGTATCATTGTTGCCGCTTGATGAATTAATGTAAGGTTTGTCAAGTTGTGTTAAGGAAATGCTGTTAAACAAATTAATGGTGTCAATTTCCAGTTGATAATATGAGATCCCCACATGTGCACTCCAGTCAAGCCCAACTCCGGCAACAGCTACATTCAATTGTCCGTCATTGGGAGAAACAAGAGTCACATAATCTCTGGTGTTGAATGTCCAGGGGGTTGACCATATGCATGAATCCACAGCATTTCTTGCCCTCACTCGCCAGTAGTATGTTTGTCCGAATAATAAATCCTGAGCATAGTGTCTTGTGTCGGCATTCCCGTTGCTTGAATTGATGTAGGCATTGGTTTGGGAAATCTTTATCGGTGAATTGAATAAATCTGTTGTATCTACCTCCAAATCATAAAAAGAAACACCGGTGTGCGGATCCCAGTCAAGAGTCAGTCCTGTCCATGTGGATGAACCCGAGGATGGACTGGAATGGGTCACATAATCTCTGGTGTTGAATGTCCAGGGTGTTGACCATGTGCATGAATCCACAGCATTTCTTGCCCTCACTCGCCAGTAGTATGTTTGTCCGAA
>CAZGIW010000129.1:0-6938 GCA_964526285.1 uncultured Bacteroidales bacterium
GGAAAACTTCGAAAAAGAAACATTTTTTGACGGAACCACAACCACAAATCGCGAAATAAATTATATCTTTGCACCTGACGGACTCATAGCAATTTACGAAAACAAAAACGGAACCGGCAAAATGTTTTATACGGCTACTGACAATCTCGGATCTGTCAATATGATTGTAGATGGTTCTACAGGGCAGATTGTGGATGACTTATCCTACGATGTGTGGGGCCGTTTCCGCAATCCCAACGACTGGACGTACAACAACATCTCTCTGAGCAGCATCACCGACAGGGGCTACACCGGGCACGAACACATGACGGCATTCAGCCTGATTAACATGAACGGAAGGGTTTATGACCCCTACACATCCCAGTTCCTCTCGCCCGATCCATTCATCCAGGACCCCACCAACCCACAAAACTACAACCGCTACAGCTATGTGCTCAACAATCCGTTGAAGTTCACTGATCAAAGTGGGTATAATTATATGATTGACGGCATGGAGGTATCAGAGAGGGCTTTTTTTAGGTTTATTGAAAATCTATCAGGAAATATTGAAAGTATTGGGCTTTACGCCA
Source organism: uncultured Bacteroidales bacterium (assembly GCA_964526285.1). GTDB lineage: Bacteria > Bacteroidota > Bacteroidia > Bacteroidales > DTU049 > CAYMAZ01. The sequence goes on from CAZGIW010000129.1 coordinate 570, forward strand.
CAAGCATCTTTAGTACAGACCTTTTGATAAATACGTTATCAGGTGATTTTTCATATTTTGACAATCAATCAAGCAACCAAAATCCTTATACAGAAAAAAGAAATAAAGACAAAAAAGCAGGAAAAAAGCAATACAAGCTAAAATTAGTAAAAAATAGCGAAATTGTCGATGATTTGATGCATGCACGATTCCGTGATGGTAAGTTTGTTGGGTGGGTTTCAGATTTGTATTTACAGAATTTGCTAAACAAAGGAGAATGGGGTGAAGTTTTGCATAACAGTATAGAAGATGAATTGTCATTCAGGCCTGAATTTAATTTACCTTCTTCATTTGGTTCTTATGAAGAAATAGTACAGTTTTTTGCCAATGAACACAGCATCACCACATCTATGAAAGCTCCTACTGTAGAGAGAATTACAGGCAACACAACTTTAACATACAATTTTTTGCCATCTGCAATGAGATTTGATGTGGAAAAAGGAAGAAGAAATTGGAGTATTTTTGGGCCAGATAGTGATTTTATAAACTTTCGATTCACTCGAAACAACATATTGAAAACCAGTTTTTCAAGGGTTCAGCCCCAATATGGTATTTTAAACACAATACCAAGAAGTGATTTCACTGAAATTAATGGCAGGTTCTATTATGTAGGGGCCATTGCAACTCGATTTAATTATTCTGTATCTGTTCCGGTAATAAGATAATCTGCAATGAAAACTTTACAGGCATTTGTTCTATTTATTCAATTTCTACCTCATCTGATAATTGGACAGAATCTGATTGTTAATCCAGATTTTCGCAAAACTTCTGATGAAATTTTTGATCTGATTGACAATCTTGATGGTTTAAAGGGCTTTGGGACAGTAGATTTCTATCATTCAAGTAATGAAAAGTTCTTCCCCTGGAATGTACCACCATACAATTGGCTTGGATTTGCACATCCGCTTTGTGGTGAAGGTTATGGTGGATTTATTTTATACAATTATAGAGGTCCTATTGGAAACATTCGTGCTTCATTTGAACACATCCAGTTTTTTTTTAAAGAACCATTAATTAAGGATAGCACATATCAAATATGTTTTTATATAAAACTTGCAAATCGTCAATATTTTAGTAAAAAACTAGGGATATTTTTTTCAGCGGACTCAAATTTTGTAACATGTTCAAATGCTAGAATGGGAAGACATATAGATTATATAAACTGTTTTGATTCTTCAAAGAAAGCTCATATTGAAATTAATGATATTCTGTTGCTTTCTGATACTTCCTGGACAAAAATATCAGCAAACTATACAGCTTTAGGTGGTGAAAAATACATGACAATTGGTGTTTTTTGGCAAGAAAATAGAAAAATTAGTAAAGCATATTTCAAATGCAAAAAAAGAACTTCTAACTACTTAATAAATACATATAGACAAAATAGATTAGCCAAAATTTTTAAGCAAGAACTTCTAGATAAAAATCCATATATAATGCCTCCCACAACCCAGTGGGGTTTAGATAATAAAGAAAAGGGTGCTTATTATTTTATAGATTGTGTTTCTGTAGAATTAAATAAAAAAAATTAATATTTTTGTTAGGTGAAACACTTAATGTATATAGTTTCTTTTTCCAACACAAACAACCGCTACAGCTATGTGCTCAACAATCCGTTGAAGTTCACTGATCAAAGTGGGTATAATTTTCAGGTGTATGATTCAAATTGTGGTTGTTTCCGAGATGAAAATGCTTATACAGGATTTGCAGGATGGTATAATTGGTTTGGTGGCCTCAATCAATTTCGTGATGGGTTTTATACCACAGGCGGATCGGTTTTGGGTATTGGAGCTGCAAACGAGGGATTGTTTAGCGACAGCTTTTATGCAAGTGATTATGGATTGGCATGGTACAAACAAAACACCGGACATGATTTGGAAAGGCACAATGGTCAGTGGGGCTATTGGAGCACAAAAACTGTACACGAGGGCTATGCAAATGTAAGGTATTTGGCAGGCGGCAGAAGCTATAATGTGAATGTGTTTAATAGTGTTAATGGTGGCGGAGATCCGCCGAATAAAAGTCGTTTTTCTAACATACCAACTAACTTCAATTACAATACAGGAAAACCGAACTATGTTGATGCTTTGTATTTGCCAGATTTGGGAGTAATTGCCCATGATTTTACCAAAGGTGATGAATCCTTAGATAAAACATTAGATTTTCTTGTGAAAACAACTGCTAGTATTGGATTTGCTGCAATTGCATTTAAAGTTCCATACTTTTCTTTTTATTTAACAGGTATTACAATAATTGCAGATGGTCAATATTTAATGTCACAAAAGGTATATGATACATATTCTCGCATTGGAAGCAATCAAGGAGTTTATGTGATGAATGTAAAAAGAATGGGAGACGTTACATCGGCTGCATTTTTTGATGCTAGTACAGGTAAATTCTTAGGATGGAATGATTCATACATTAAAGCTGCTCCAATAATAACTCATTATCAATTTCAACAATTTTTAAATCAATAAAACTAAATATGGATAAGGAAAATCACATTGAAAAAAAAAGACTTAACTGGAAAAGTGATTTCATCCTTTTAAGTGTAATTCTTATTCTTCATGGAACATGTGTTTTTACGTTAAGTGTTGTTGGTGGTATTTTGCTGGATAAAAATTATTATAATTTAAACGAGAACTATATCAGCAGGGTTCTAATTTATGCATCGTTAGTTCTAATGATTTTTGTTGCCTTTTCTAATAAGAAAATTATAAGGTACTTTATCCTAGGCTTTTTACTCATACAGGCTATTGCTGTATGTTATTTCATGTTGCTTTTGTATGATGTGTGGCTCTTGAAGGTGTAATACGAAAACATCATTTTGTCGGTTTGAGAATCATATATTGATAAAAGATATATGTTATGAAATTTTGTGTTTTTTTAAGTTCCAATGAGAGTTCTTTTCAAAATTACTATTGGGCTGTAATAGAAGAATTAAGAAAAATGTTAATATTCAAAAAAAAAAAAACAAGATCGCATATCTTTTACAACTGATTTTTTTGCATCAGGAACTACAACTGATGCTCTTTTAAAATATGATCGGGGGACAATAAAATTTGAAAAAAAGAAAATAAAATTGAATTTAATTTTAATTGCAATCGTTTCTTAATTGTTTCTCTATCAGTGTCTTTTGTTCTTATAGTTTTAAGCATTTTTTTTGGCAATTTCTTTTCGCTATTATTTTATTGGCTATACAGGAAATCATTCAATATTTTATTTTGAAAAAAAACTTTAAAATATTTATTGAAAATGTAAATAAAAGAGCAAATGAAAATGATGGGTCAAATTTGGCTTAAATAAACTCGCCCTTTCATCCTAACCCAAAAAAAACCTCAATCTGAAAAAAATATTTCCCTATCTTTACACCATGATTTGGCAAAGCACAGAAGGGGTAAAACCAATAGCAATTCCGCCTGTATATCGCGGTGGTGATCCGCCGAATTGGGGTAGTCAGAGAAGTGGGATAAAAAATGATAGGCCAATGAGGATGAGTGGGGAGGTGGAAAATAAGAAAAACAGAGAATTGTATTTTAAAACTGGTGGTAATATTTCAATAGGGATTCAATTAGGATTAGGTGTTTCAATAAACAATGTTAATTTTAAGGTTGCTGGCAATCTTCTATCAATAGATTTGTTTCAATATGAGGCAATCCAGACAGGATCTCACCAAACCGATTGGGTTCATGATTTTAACTATATTGGAAAGCAAAAAAGGCTTAAGATGAGACAAAACATATCAACACCCTTAATCGGCTATTATCATTCTTTCTCTACAGAAGGCGAAGGCTATGTGCCGGGAAGCAGAGAACAAAGTATGTCTGTTTTATCAATTCTTAAAGCAAATGATAAAGGCGACAGAGGAATAAGAATTGGCTATAATGCTGCTTTTATTTTAGGAATTGATTTTTATTTTGAATTTGGGTCTAAAGAAAAATAATATGGATTCCTTTTTTTCAGGCAAATGCTTTTCTTGTGAAATTCCATCAGAATTTGAAAAATTTGACATAAAAAAATTCTGTAAAAATCAAGGGCCTCAGTTGGGTTTTTCCTTTATGATGTTCTTTTTCTCATTTAGGCAGGTAAATGTTTTTTTTGGAAAAAAAAAGATGGCAAAAGTTGGAAGTTGTTTGACTTGTGGTAAAATTCAAATTCAGTGTCCTTATTGCATGTCTATAGAAATATTTCATAAAAAGGAACTATGCTCTGTTTGTAAAAAGAAATACTATTTATGTAAATAATAATAAAAACAAATTTCAACATGAAAACAATCAATATTCTAATTATTATCGGATTTCTTTTGTCATTATTGCTATATTTGCTAATCGGGAGTTTTAGAACAGATTATTATATAATAACGTTGTTGTTGTTTTCTGTTTATTTTTTTGGGTTTGGTTTTTTCCATTTTAATGAAATCAAAATTTCAAATATCTTCAAAAAATCAAGTTACAAGAGCATTACAATATCAAGATTATTTATTTCTGTTTTTTCTGGTTTCTTTATTTCATTTATGATAATAAGTTTTATGTTTCGTTTATTTTCATGGCCAGGAACAAGCGTTATGATTATATATTCGTCAATACATGCTGTTTTTATGATAATTATACTATCAATTTTATATATAAAAACAAAAGGTATTTTTTATCTCAGAACTCTTTTAAGTTTTCTTATATACTGTTTGATTCTCTCTATATTGTTCTTTAATTCTAATTTTTTAAAAGAAATTAAGAACAGAAATATTCAAAAACACACTGACTCAATTGAGAATTATGAATGATTCTTTTAGTACTTTTACAACATGAATTATCAGTTTTGCAGTTCTAAACATGTTAATCCGTTGAAGTTCACTGATCAAAGTGGGTATAATTTTCAGGTGTATGATTCAAATTGTGGTTGTTTCCGAGATGAAAATGCTTATACAGGATTTGCAGGATGGTATAATTGGTATATGAAAGTTTCTGAAAACAAAGAAGCAACTGTATATGGCCCAGAGCACAGAGTTATTGCAAGCGGACCTGTTGGAGATTTTCTTGGACAGGGGTGGAAATTTACTGTTTACGGAAAAGAGCTTATAAAAGAAACGTATGGAGTTGAGCCTGAATTTCACAATGGCAAGTGGGGTTATTATGCCGAACACACATATTCGCCCAATGTACCAAAGTTTGGGGGCAGCAATACAACTGCAACTGGCAGGACGTTTGTTCCGTTTTATAGAGAAAAGAGTATGGGGGGTGCTGGAGGTAGTTGGGATAGTAAAAATAGGTATCCTGATATTGGATTTTGCGGTCAATGCCATAATCCGAATGGTCATCTTTATAATGATCCTGGTATAGTCGAAATGAGGAAAACTCGCTTAATACCCGATTTGATATCAGTAGACGTTAATTTAGGTTCAACTTTTGTTGCAGGTGCAAGCATGACCTACTCCATAAACTTTGTAACACGTGGTGAGCCTGGCATTTATCTAACCCGCACAGAACAGGAACGCTTTGGTTTAGAAGTTGATTGGGGTTTTAATGCAAATATTGCGTATTACAATGGTGATCCTGCAAATATTAATAAGCAACTTTTGGCTGGTCCAATTAATAGCATTTCTGGTGGGTATATATATGGTGGGCAAGTTTTTTGGTCATCTGAGAGAGGGCAAAACATTTGGAAAGGTATCGGTACTGGTGCGGGGTTCCAATTTGGTGGTTCATACGGAAAAGGTAGAACCTATTTAGGGTGGAATTAAATTTTTCAATTATGAAGTTAAACTTGAGAATCTACTTGTTTATTATGCTATTTTTATTTGCAGTATTTATTTCAATTGGCATCTTCTCGAAATATTGCAATACTTGGATAAATACTGATTACAATGGAACCATTAAGGGAATTTTCCCAAATGATTTTTTCTTTGGGTATCCCCAGATAAAATTAAGCAACGGAGATTTAATTCAACTAGGAATAAGAGAAGAATCAATGTTTTCTTACATCCAAATCGGAGATTCCATTGTAAAAAACTCAGGTTCTGCAATTGTTTCTGTTTTCAGAAAGGATGAAAATGGCAATTGGGTTGAGAAGGAATTTGATTGCAAATAAAATTCCAGTTGATTGAAATTTTTTATGTAATTTTATTTTCAAAAAGATCAAACAAATTGTCAAATAATTTGAGCCTAAATAGTTCCGCTTTTACATCTGAGGGTGTTTTATTCTGCCCTGAAGATTCAACATCTTTTTGGGCTTCCTTTAGGCGATGTGGTGAGTTTATCGAACCAACTGAGGCAAAACCAAAAAGATGTTGCACTACTGAATTTGAAATTTTTGGGAATGCCTTTATTTTCTTTGCCT
>CAZGIW010000130.1:0-6907 GCA_964526285.1 uncultured Bacteroidales bacterium
ATGCCAAAAACGAATCTGAAAGGAAGCGAAGGGTAGCTTTGCTGTTTGACTTAAATAAAATGTCGAAGGAAACAGACCGTGCTTTGAGAAAACTGCAGAAAATGCAAAAAGCAGATGGCGGTTGGGTATGGTTTGAAGGCTTCCCCACAGACAGATATATCACACAGCACATTATCAGCGGATTTGGTCATCTTGACCATCTGAACGTGATGAAAGTGAAAGACAAAAAAGATGTTTGGAAAATGGTATCAGCCGGAATTTCTTATATTGACAAAGAAATTACAACTGAATATTACCATCTGACAAGGATATATTCAAAAGAAGAATTAAAAAATGATCATTTGTCATACATGGCAACACACTATCTTTATACACGAAGTTTCTTCCTGAGTTATGTTCCTGTTCCCAAGTCATCAGAGGAAGCCTGGGGTTATTTTATGGGACAGGCAAAACAATACTGGCTGAACAAAGGATTATACAGTCAGGGCATGATAGTACTTGCATTGCATCGAACAGGAGACAAGGAAACTCCGGCAAAAATACTCAAGTCGCTGGATGAACGTTCAATCAAGAACGAAGAGATGGGAATGTTCTGGCAGCAAAATATTTCAGGTTATTTCTGGTGGCAGGCGCCCATTGAGACTCAGTCAATGCTTATTGAAGCATTTCATGAAGCAGGCAATGATTTGCAGGCAGTTGATGATTTGAAAACATGGCTGCTGAAACAGAAGCAGGTTCAGGACTGGAAAACAACAAAGGCAACCACTGAAGCAGTGTATGTATTGTTGCTCACAGGCACCAACTGGCTTGCAACTGAGGCAGACATTGAAATCACCGTTGGCGATCATGTGTTTGATTTGCTGAAAGTTGACAATGTGGAAGCAGGCACAGGCTACTTCAAGACCAACTGGAGTTCAGACCAGATTGAGCCATCAATGGGTGAAGTGAAGGTGGTGAAACGTGATGAAGGCGTCAGTTGGGGTGCTCTGTATTGGCAGTATTTTGAAGATCTGGACAAAATAACTCCTCATGAAACACCATTGAAACTGAACAAAAAGCTTTTCATCGAACGCATCACTCCCAAAGGTAAAGTTCTTGAGGAGGTGAAAGATGGTGCCAACCTGAAAGTGGGGGACAAGGTTGTTGTAAGAGTTGAACTGCGTGTTGACAGAGATATGGAATATGTTCACATGAAAGATATGCGTGCTGCAGGATTTGAACCAATCAATGTATTGTCACAATACAAATGGCAGGGAGGTATAGGATATTACGAAAGCACCAGAGATGCTTCAACCAACTTCTTCTTTAACCGCATTAACAAAGGCACATATGTATTTGAGTATCCGTTGCGGGCTAGTGTTTCAGGTAATTTCTCAAACGGAATCACTACAATTCAGTGCATGTATGCACCTGAGTTTACCTCACACTCTCAAGGTATCAGGGTGAACATTCTTCCATGATTTAACTAAACCGGGTGTTCAAATTTCATACAATAAGAATGACAAAACCCATCTTTTGTGAAGATGGGTTTTGTTTTCTCATTTGGCAATAGGACAAATTGGCATTACATTAGGAGAAGTTCACTATTGGGTGAAATTTTTATTTTTGAACCCTTTTGTCTGTATAGTTTTGACCCTTGTTCAAATATCAGACTGCTTTTTCCTGTTATAATAACAGAAGTTTTTTTATCCATTCTAATACTTGCGCCTGATCTTACAATTATGGTGGAACCATTGTCAATTTTCAGAACTGATTTGTCCTTCAGATAGAGTTCAGTATTTGGTTCCAAAATAAATACAGTGGGATTTGTATAGAGCAAATTTATACCATCGGCGGCAGGCTCAGTGATTCGGGTTGCTGAGTATCCCCTGTCAATTAGAAGTTGAGAGTTGCCGTGAAGTGATATTGTTCTGGGTTTATCAGTTAGCATCCCTGACAAAACAATTGTGTCTGCACACCATCTGGCATTTTGACTGATGCTATAATCATCAAAACGTATGCGAACATATATTGCTCCTTCTACAGGTGGTTTGATGTTCAGAATTTCTACAGAAATTCCATTAAGAAACACTTTTCTGTTGTTGGGAGGTATTCCTTTTTGAATTTCAGATGATGCATTGACAGTGGTGAGCACTGATGAAGTTCCCGGATTTGTTCCCAGCCCTATTTTCCTGTTGCCACGATACGTAAATGCATGCTCTTTTGCTCCAAGTATTGGTAAATTAATCTGATACTGTCTTCCGGTTTGACGTATGGCCGGTACCCTGTATTCTTCTATATCAATTTTGCCGTTATTGTCGTAGTCTCCAAACACAAGTTCCATCTCTGTTGTTCCCGACAACGGATTTTCTCTGTTTTTTTGCATTGCATGGGGAAAATAAAAAGCATTGTTGATACACCATGGGTTTTGTACTGCAGTATCGCCCCACACAAAATCCCAGCTTCCGTTTGCAGGCAACGGCTTCAGATAATCTGCATGACCCCTGAATATTTCCCTTCCCTGCATGTCTTCCCTGTCAACCTGAATATACATATAAAGACCGGGTGTGGCTTCATCCATGCAGTTGTCTTTTTCATACTGAAAGACATCAAAATTACTGTTGTTGAAAGCTTTGGTTTGATGATTTTCAATCCACAACCATTGCTGAAAAACATTGTCAGGCAAAAATGGAAGCCGAATACGGATTGCGTCACCTGTGGTTAGAAAATCTCTAAGCAAATATACTCCTTCATGATCAGGATTCATGGCGTTCAGGTCTGCAAATATTTCCTTCTGTCCTGTGCTATCCATGGCGCTTATATACCACTGTTTATCAAGTGGTTTCCATCCCAGCCTGCGTCTTTCCCATGCATTTGTTGTCAGAAATGATCTCCATGCAGCTCCCATAATTCCCCAGCCACCCTGAATATGAGGAAAATATGTGGTGGCTGCTTTCTTGCTGTGACTCCCTGCAATATGAAAATTATTACCTCCAAATAACATATGTCCATACTCATGAGTTAGAATATTAAAAGGAATTATTTCATGAGTGCAAAAAAAACTGTAAGTATCACTTTCATAACCAAATAAACGTCCTGCGCTTCTGGAAGAAGCCAATCCGCTGTGGTTTCCCGGATACATTGCATTTCTGATAATCACCATAACATGGTCAATTCTCATGGGGTCATCAACCGACGGACTGTTCTTTTCATGCCCTATATGGGTGAGTGACCATCTGTCAAAATCATTGATTGAGAAATCGTTAGCAGTTTTAAATTGAGAAAAACCTGAGGCGTGTTTCAGAATGTTTTCAGTTGAAATTCGTTCAGAAGCATAAATCTGTACAGGGCGATCAGGGTTCTCAAAATTTAGCAGATAATCTCCTGTCACAATGTAGTTGCCAAAAGATGATTCATAAAAGAAACTGCTTATCATCGCATTGGGATCATGAGAAGGGAATGGTTCAAAAAGCTGATCTTTCCATAGGGGTAGTTTTCCCGCTGGCCACCCCTCTGTGCCTCCCTGAGGGGCAGGATCAGTCCCCTTGTCATAAATAACCTCTGCAAAAATTACCAGAATATGAATATGCCCGTTCACAGGAAGAATATATCCATTTCGGCTGTCTTGTAATGAATTGATGCTGTCACGGTTTACTCTCTGTCCGTTTGCGGAAAACTCAATTACAAACAGAAAAAAGAACAAAAAAAATATGTTTTGTGATTTCATTCCACGAAAATAGCAAAAATTATGCAATCTGACAGGAATTGATGGTTCATAATTACAGTCATTTTATAAAATCCGGTCAGGGTTCTTTGAAATAAATGAACTCCAGTCTTTGCATGATTTCTGAGATTTAGAAAGATCATTCTGAAATCCATGACACACAGCCACCGCAATGGCATCACTCACGTCCAAAGGCTGTTTGCTGAAATCTACGCCATACATGGTTGTCAGCAGTCCCGCAACCTGTTCCTTTGATGCATTGCCGTTGCCGGTGACTGACTGCTTGATTTTTCGGGGACTGTATTCAAAAATCGGAAGCTCTCTCGACAGGGCCGCAGCAATTGCAACGCCCTGAGCACGCCCAAGCTTTAGCATGGACTGTATGTTTTTAGCATAAAAGGGACTCTCAATGCTCAGTTCGTCGGGATGATATTTGTCAATAAGCTCAGTAACAAACTGATAAATCATTTTCAGCTTAATGTATGGGTCCTTTTGTTTTACTAATGATAAAACTCCACATTCAATTATTTCAATTTTAGTATCTTTGCTCAATACTATTCCATAACCCATTATATTTGTACCCGGATCGATGCCTAAAATAATTTTTTCCAAAATATTGCCAGTTAAATTCCAATGAGCACAAAGTTACGTGTTTTTTTTAATTTCTTCATACGGTTTGCAATACTTGCTCTCTCAGTATTTTTTCTTTATGTTCAGTTTGAAAAAAAAATACAAACAGGAGGGCTTTCTTTCTCTTTTGGGCAACTGTCTGCAACAAACATAATTATCAAACTGGCAATTGTTTTTCTGCTGATGTTTGTGAACTGGGCAAGTGAAATTTACAAATGGAGATACCTCACTTCAGCCTTTACAAATGTCAGTTTGGGCAGATGCATAAAAGGTGTTGTTTCAGGAATCACCATCAGCATGTTTTTGCCAAACAGAATCGGCGATGTGGCAGGAAAAGTGCTCTGGCTTGACTCAGGCTCCAGATGGAAAGGTGCATTTTCAAATATCTATGCATCTATGGCTCAGGTTCTGGCAACCATTATTGTGGCCACTGCTGCTGTGTGGTATTTTGCAAACATCATCCCCAAAGACAATGAATTTGTAAAAACCATTGTTCTTTTACAGTGGATTACCTTTGCTGCAGCATCTGCCGGTCTGCTCGTTTATTACAGACTCAGACACTTCAGCAAAGTACTTTCAAAATTAAAATTCAGAAAAATACAAGACATTGCTGCTCATTCTGCTGTTCTTGATGTTTTTTCAAACAGAAAACTCACAATTATTCTGGGGCTAAGCATTTTTAGATTTCTTATTTACAGTTTTCAGTTCTATCTGTTGCTTCAGGTGTTCGGGGTCAATGTTGGCTTTGTGGAAGGCATGCTTGTGATTTCTGTGATGTATCTTTTCATCTCATTTGTGCCCCAGTTTGCCATAGCAGAAATTGCCACCAGAGGAGCAATTGCAGTCTTTGTATTTCAATTTTTATGTATTTCATGCAGTCTGTTTGCCCATTCATATGAAAGTGCATTGCTGTTTGCATCTTCCCTTTTGTGGCTGATTAACCTTTTTGTTCCTGCAATGGCTGGATTGACAATGCTGCCTGATGTGAAACGGCTCAAACAAAAAACCAGGCAAAAATGATAATTATTATCATTTCATTGATTGTGTGTGTTTCCTATATTTTCCTCATGGGAAGTTTTGCCGCAGGACTCATCAGACTGACCGGAAAACAAAGCCTGCAAAACAATTCTTCTGAAAGCGGAATCAGTTTGATTATCCCTTTTCGTAATGAAGCCGAAAATCTTGCTGCTTGTATTGAATCTGTCAAAAAGCTTGACACATGCGGCATGCTACTGGAAGTAATTTTTGTTGATGACCACTCAGAGGATGGAGGCGAACAAATTGTTATGAATAACATTCAAAACAGTGGCAATCTCTCATTTAAACTCATACAAATGACCAGTCACAATGCAACAGGAAAAAAAGCAGCTCAACACACAGGGGTACAGCACGCCTCATATGGCTTGCTTGCATTTACCGATGCTGACTGTATTTTGCCCCAACACTGGATTTCTGCCATGATGAGTAAGATGAACTCAAGCTGCGTCATGATATGCGGACCGGTTATTTACAACACCCTGCAATTCAGTCACCATATTTTCAATATTGAATTCCTTTCATTGGTTTTGAGTGGAGCCGGGGCATTTGGAAACGGTCGTCCGGTTTTTTGCAACGGAGCAAATATCCTCATCCGCAAAGACGCCTATCAGAATGTTGAAAGCAAAATGAAAGGAACAGCTTTTGCATCGGGTGATGATGTGTTTTTGTTACAGGCTGTTGTCAGACAATATGGAGGCAAAAGTGCAGATTTTGTAATGAGCAGGGAAGCGTTGGTACAAACAAATCCCCCTGAAAACTTCAGAAAGTTTTTTATTCAGAGAATCAGGTGGGCATCAAAGGCAGTTTCCTACTCAGGTTTTTGGGGTATATTCACATCACTGACAGTATTTTTCATGAGTTTGCTCATACTCACATTGTTCACAACCGCCTTTTTTTCAGAAACATGCATTTTGGCAGGCATTATTTCTCTTGGCATTAAAATCTTTTGCGATATGGTTTTGTTTCTGTCAGGCAAAAAACTATATAACAAAGCATGGTATCCGCTGCTGCTCATTCCCATGCAATTGGTTTATCCATTGTATGTGGTTATTGTGACAGTCATTTCTTTCTTTGGCAAGGGGAAGTGGAAAGGGAGAAAGCTTGTGAATAATTGAATTTAAAAAGGTATAGGGAAAAAGCGATGCCCTGAGTGCCACACTGCGATGTATTGAGCAATGCAAGAATTGTTAACTCTGTCGAAATAAGCCTGCCGAAGTGCTTGCCGAAGGGACAAAAGTTAAAATAGAAAAAAGAAAATAGAAAATAGAAAAGTTGGGTTTTATTCACGCAGGATTGGAAAATACGTCATTCGTAGAATTCGTTATTCGCTATTAGTAGAGGGAATTAGTATTAAAGACAAAAGAACAATAGAATAATTGAACATTCGAACATTCGAAGTTAGAATTTTTTATTTGGTTTTTTAGTAATTCGTAGAATTCGTTATTCGCCTTTAGTAGAGAGAATTAGTATTTAAGACAAAAGACAAAAGAACAATAGAATTCTCTTTCATCCACCTTCGGTGTATTTTCCTCCTTC
>CAZGIW010000131.1:0-6897 GCA_964526285.1 uncultured Bacteroidales bacterium
ATGCAAGCAGGAAGGCAGTGATGAGTGCTGAGATAAATAATGTTTGTTTCATTTCTTTTCAAATTTAATTGTGTAAACATTATAAAAATCATCATGTCTTACCCACAAATCATCGCTTGTTAAACGAAGTATCTCAAAATAAGACCAGCAATACTTACAAAAAGTTAAGGGATATACTCCTAACCTATAATTAGGATTAATATTATGCCCAATATTCATCCATATCTTTTTCTTATTCTCAGAAAAAGTCCAAGAAGAACGAAATCCTTCATGTTGACCACTGTCATAATTTCCACAATCATAACTACATTTGAGCCATACGAAATTATCCTTTGGTCCATAATCAATATTATAATCATAAGTAAACTCAATATCACAGCCACATGAATCCATATACATTTGAGTAAGGTCTTCGTTGTCTTTTTTGAATTCAACCACTTTCCATTCTCCCAGCAATCGATTTTTTTTCGATTTCAAACTAATTAATGGTCCATCTTCATATTTGCTGCACGAAAAAATTGCGAATGCAAAAATGAAAGAGAAAAATATTATATATGTTTTATTCATAATTATTTGTATTTGGAAAAACTTATATTGTATGGAATATTGGTTGAATCGGTGAATTGAAGTTGCATGCTTTTATCTGATATTTCATTAACATAAAAAATATGCTTTTTATTTCCTGTTGTAAGAGGATACATCCCCCAGCGATAAACACTTTCGGGCTGTGTGTTCCCCAAACCCCATTCAATCGAACGCCCGTCCCTTGAAATTTTCCAGGATACACGGTGGAACTGACGATTTTTCCATGGCATTACAGCTAGGGAATCCAATATATAGTAGTTCCATTCATTACGTGGACAACTTACAATGCAACTACTTGATTTAGTATCGGAAAACACCAGAGTGCATCCGCAACTATCCTTATAGAACTGAGTCAGGTCGTTGGCTCCATGCATAAAACTTGTTACTACCCATCCGCCATAGAGCATTTTTTCAACTTTTTTTTCTTTGCTGCAAGATGCAAGCAGGAAGGCAGTGATGAGTGCTGAGATAAATAATGTTTGTTTCATTTCAATATGTTATTTGTTTTCAAGTTCATTAATTCTGTTTTCAAGAATAAACATATATAATGTCAATTCCTCAATCTTTTTCAGCAACAAAACATTCATTTCATACACATCAATACCTTCATCATGCACTTAATCTGCTGAAGGGATATCTGGCAAGTGTTTTTTTTTTTTTTTGTTAAAATTAGGGCACAAATATACAACATACATAGACAAAATGCAAATTATTTTTTAAAAAATAATAAGACGGACAAAAGAACAATAGAATTCTCTTTCATCCACCTTCGGTGTATTTTCCTCCTTCATTCACTTTCAGTGAATTACGGGGAACAAAGTCAGAGAACGAAGTAATTGAACATTTGAACATTCGAAGTACGAATTATGTGCACTTCAATCCTTAGTGTGTTATAAATATTTTCTATTTCATATTTTATCTTTTCTATGTTATAGAGTTATAAGGGTATAGGGGATAAAGGTATTGGGTATAGAGGGAAAGGGGAAAGTGTTTTTTGAACCGAAGAATGCCGAAAAACAAGGAATCTTCGATTTCATAGCTTTTCGAGGATCCTCGAAAAATGAGAAAATCACAGATTTTCAATTTTTCGGGACATTCGAAGTTAGAATTTTATTTTTCATATTTTCTCACATCGTGATCCCTTTCCCGTCACATAGTGATCCCTATGGGAAAGGGAAGCCGATGGCTTGGGATATTGCGAAATTTGGGTTAAATCTTATTTTTTCCCGTTTTCAAAGCAGAATATCCAATAAAGAAAATGGTTACAAAAAATGCATGAACAGCTGCTGGAATTCCTGCTGTTTCTTCGTTGAGTGCAAATACCACCACCGCTGCAAAGGCCGAACTTTTTGTGGTTAGAAAAAACACAGATGCAATGATGGATTCTGTCTTCATTCCAATTTTTGTTGCCATGATATGAAACACCAGGGCAGACAAAAACATTGTTACTGCAAAAAGAAGCATGCTTTGCCAAATCAAAGCAGGATTGAGTATCATCACATGTGCACTCTGCCCCACAATTGGCACTATAATTAAAAAGAATCCAATATTAATCAGCTTACCCCTGATCTTTTCCACATGTGGCAAAATGTGGCGGTTTCTGAGCGGTCTGCTGAAAATAAGAGGAGCGATTATTGTTTTTGCAAGAATGACAACAATAATCTTTGGGTCAATAAGATTGTTTCCAGTCAACATTATAAGGATTAGAGGGGCAAAAAAAAGCGCAAGAAGATGCAGTGCAGCCAGCCCAATCACTGCCAGATTGATATTTCCCTTCATAATCGCTGTAAACGGCACAACAGAAGGTCCGGGAGGCGATGCGGCGAGCAAAACACAACCCAGCCACAGCTCTGAACCGGGGGCAATCAAATGTGCTGTAAGTAGCAAAACCCCTCCAAAAACAATATAGTTGAGCAGAAAAGCAAGTCCTGTCATTTTTGAAGCTTCAACAGGTTTGCGAAAAACCGAAAATGAAAACCCGCTCATGGCAAGTGTCATCACAACAGCAAGCACATACACAGAAATATCAGGCAAAATCCACGTGTTCTTGCCAAGTACAAGTCCAAGAATCAAAGCAAGCGAGAGCAGAAAATTTCTGTGACCTGCAAAATGAATAAGTTTATTGAAAATAGTCATTGAAAAAAACCATTCAATTTTTTTACAATTTTTTCAGATAATTTGAATACAGTTCAGATTGTTTCTGTATAAAGTTAAGAATATCTTCTCTTCCTTTTCCTGCAATTGCAGAGGCAACAAAAGAGGAGGGAAGTTCTTCAAAAATTTCAAGTAATTTCTGTTGATGCACACTCATTGTTTTTTGCAATTTATTTGCTGTGTTTTTGTCTGCTTTTGTATAAATCAGAGCAAATGGGATCATCAGCTCGGCACATTGTTGAATAAACCGAAAATCAATATCAAGAGGTTCATGCCGGGAATCAATAAGAATAAACAAACACAGCATGTTTTTTCTAGAATCAAGGTAATCTTTGATAATTGTTGCAAATAATTCCCGTTCGGTTTTGGATGTTTTAGCATATCCATATCCTGGCATATCCACCAGACTCCACTGATTATTAATTGTAAAAAAGTTCAGTGTCCTTGTTTTTCCGGGTTTGCCACTGATTTTGGCGAGGAGCTTTCTGTTTGTAAGCATGTTAATCAGTGATGATTTTCCAACATTTGATCTGCCAATAAAAGCAAACTCGGGAAAATTGTGTTTGGGAAACTGTTGAGGTTTAACAGCGCTGATAATGAAATCAGCAGATTTGATTATCATTGTTTTTCTTTAATGTATGAATTGAGGTGTCTGTTTTTCTTTGAAGGATAAATATCAGGCAGATACACAAGAATTCCCACTTCTTCCACATCGCCAAATTCCGGATTCAAAGCCGCTCCAAATGTTTTCATTGTAGGAGAAAGATTCATATAGGCATTGACAAGGGGGGGGATATTTTCGTTTCTTGATCTGACAAATTTTAAAAGTTTTCTGTGGTTATCCTCATAACTCCCTGTGCTGAAGAGTTCCTGATAAACCGAAATGTCTGTGGAATAATCCTTAGGATTAAAAGGGACCACCAATCGATCTTTGTCTGGAAAGAAATAATGCATAAAATAAAGAATACAATCTCTTGCTTGCTGGTCATATGACAAATACAGAGTTACTTTTCCAAAGAAATATTGAATGTCGGGATTGTCAATAGTGAGAGCACCCAACCCATCCCACAGATTGTCCAGAGAAAAAATTCCTTTTCTGCTATCACGTGCAGGCTGGTACTTTGGTTGCACAAATGATCGCCCCAGCTCTATGGTGAATTGTAAATAATTCTCCACAAAGTTTCTGCTGAAATCAAACATGTGTGTGGTTGCAAGATTATATTTGCCTGATTCATCAGGTTTCAATTTAGAAAGCTTGATAAATCTATAGCCGCCAATAATTTCCTGATCCTCAGGACTCCACACTATCAATTGCTCATATGGAACCTGCATGGTGTCATATTCATCAATGTCAAGTGCTTTTCCTGTTCCACCGCCTGCCTGTCTGAAACTGAGCTCCCTCAAGCGACCAATTTCACGCATGATATTGGGAGAATTGTGGGCATTCACAATATAAATCTCATTGTAGGCAAAATTAGTATGCCTGACAAATTTATCTTTTGTCAGTTCGCTGATAATCAAGCCTCTGTCAACAGCTTCAAGGAGTGTTTGCATACTCAGACTTTACAAATTTATATTCTACAATATGTTTGTTTTTTAAGTCAAATTCTCCTGAATGCGGTAATTCATATACAATAGACTTGATGTGCTCAGCCAACTGGCCATCATTCATTCCGGCTGGTAAATCCTTCACATCCAAAGGTTTTCCAACATAGACGGTGATGTCCTTGTTGTATTGTTTGTACATTTCATCAACCAGATATAACATCTCAATATTGGTTTTGATTCTGAAGAACTTTCTTAAGTTGGCTAAATTATAGAAAAATTTTGAATTTTGACCATCAATATATACAGGAACAATTTTTCTGTTGTGTTTTTTTGCCTTTTGAACAAATGTTTTTTTCCACTCAAGGTCAGAAATTTTGCCCTTTTTCTTGCGACTAACCAATCCTGCAGGAAAAAACAAAATTGTTTTCTCAGATGCCATCACATCGTCTAGCATTTTGACAGCTTCCTTGGGATTGGTTCCGTGTTTGTTCACCGGAATAAACCAATCTTTCAAATTAGGCAAATTCAGCAACAAATCGTTGACAGGAAAAACCAGATTGGTTTTTTTTAATCCAACAGAAGCCATCAAACTAAGACCGTCGAGTCCTCCCAAAGGATGATTTGATGCAATTAACAGTCTGTCATTTGTATCCAGATTCTCAAGTCCGCACACCATGAGTTTCCCTCCGAAATGATGCAGTGTGGCATGAACAAAGTCAAGTCCCATGGCATCTTTATATTCGTTCAGATGCCAGTTGATTGTGTCTTCATGAAGAATTCGTTTGAGATAACGTATGATGAAACCGGGTATCCATTTTGCAAGTCGTGGATTTTTACTGGCAATCAAGCCCCTGATATCAATCAGTTTCTTGTTTTTTTCAACTTCAGCCTCTTGCGCATGTTTTTCAACCATTCTTCTTCCAGTTTCAGTTTGCAAAATTATTCAAACTTTTTCAATTCAGCTTCAATAAACTGATTTTTTGGATCAACACCCGGGCATGCCTCAGCCTTGCTTCATGCGTAATTCCTGCTATATGTGGTGTGATAATCACATTGTCTGATTGTAAAAGATAGCTGATGTGTTTCTGGTTTATGTTTTTACTCAGATGAAAATCATAGGTTTCCCACTCCACAACATCAAGTCCGGCACCCACAACTTTACCCTCTTTCATTGCTTTCACCAAAGCCTCTGACGACACCACACTGCCCCTGCTGGTATTGAGAACAATAGCAGATTTTCCAAGTTTGCTAAAAAATAGATTATCAGCATAATGATGTGTTTCCTGGGTGAGCGGGACATGAAAACTTATTACATCCGACTTCTGTGAAAGTGTTTCAAGGTCTGTTTCTTTCACAACATCATCGGAAAAGCCAGTTTTATATTTGTCAAAAGCCAGAATTTTCACATCCATCCCTTTGAGTTTTCGGGCAAAAGCTGTCCCTGTGTTTCCGTATCCGATAATTCCAACAGTCATACCGGCAAGTTCAGTCCCTCTGTTGGATTCTCTGTGCCATAGACCCTGTTTTACTTGCATCCAGGATGAAGGAATTTTTTTTAACAACCCGATTGTCAGTCCAAGCGCATGTTCTCCAACGGCATTGCTATTGCCCTCGGGAGAGTGAATCACCTCAATTCCTTTTTTTCTCGCAAAGGCATAATCAATACTTTCAATACCGGAGCCTGCACGCGCGATAAACCTCAGACTATCTGCAGATTCAATAATGGATGCTGTAACAGGGGGAGCACTTCTTACAATCAATCCTTTATATCCAGCTATGATTGCTTTCAGTTCGCTTTCAGAAGTAATGCTTTTTATATGCACCTCATAACCAATGCTTTCCAGCATGGCTGGAAAATCAGGATGCACTGTATCAAGCAGAAGAATTTTTGAAGAATGTTTGCTCATGATTTGCAAAATTAAGTTTTTTTGTTATCTTTGAACCTTATTTAACGGACAAACATATGAACACCCTGGAATGTATCAAAACAAGACGAAGCATCAGAAAATACACTGAAAACAAACCAATTGGAGAAGAACTGATTCAAAAACTTATTGAAGCCGGCATGTACGCACCCACAGCGCGTAATCTGAGAGGGTGGCACTTTGTAGTGATTAATAAAAACGAACTGCTGCTTGAATTGTCAGAAATTCACCCATATGGCAAAATGCTGGCAGGGGCATCGCTTGCCATACTCGTTTGCGGTGATATGAACATTGAGCCAAATGAATCATATAACGCTGTCAATTGTTCTGCTGCCACCCAAAACATTCTGCTGGCTGCACATGAGCTTAGTTTGGGAGCCGTATGGCTTGGAGTTTATCCGCGAAAAGAAAGGATGGAAGGAATAGCAAAATTGCTTAACTTGCCAGAGTATGCATTGCCCGTTTCATTAATTTCAATAGGTTATCCGGCCGAAGAAAAAGAAACTCCGGAGCGGGTTGAGCTTGAAAAAATCCATAGAAACGGATGGTAAAAAAAAGGTAACTGCTCGCCAAACTTAAATATATCGCAATTTATTAGCCACGAATACTCGAATTTCCTCGAATATGTTACGCTAAGCAATACAAAAGGCTTATGCCTGGCATCAAAATCAACGGTGTTGATTTT
>CAZGIW010000132.1:0-6893 GCA_964526285.1 uncultured Bacteroidales bacterium
GTTGTTTTCAATACGTCAAAGATACAAAATGAAACCAATTCACAACCGTATCACAAAAACTATATAAAGAGCGTAAGTTGTTTTCAATACGTCAAAGATACAAAATGAAACCAATTCACAACATACTTGTCTATTTCTGTAACACATTAAAAGTTGTTTTCAATACGTCAAAGATACAAAATGAAACCAATTCACAACAGGTGTCTTTATCAATACCACTTTTGCATGGTTGTTTTCAATACGTCAAAGATACAAAATGAAACCAATTCACAACATGGTCGTTGTTGTTTACATCATGATCTAAGTTGTTTTCAATACGTCAAAGATACAAAATGAAACCAATTCACAACACCACCGTGCCGGCTTTCTTATTGCTGAAAGTTGTTTTCAATACGTCAAAGATACAAAATGAAACCAATTCACAACTCCTGAGCTTGACCAAGATAGGCTAAAGGAGTTGTTTTCAATACGTCAAAGATACAAAATGAAACCAATTCACAACCACATGGTCAACACACAAAATTATGACCTTGTTGTTTTCAATACGTCAAAGATACAAAATGAAACCAATTCACAACGATATTTCTCACTGTAATTATGTCGGATTTGTTGTTTTCAATACGTCAAAGATATCCCGTCTTGGCAATTGTGCAAAGATAATTTTTTTTTCTGACGGGATAAACTCCATGCAACCAATTCACAAAAAATCTCCAGGGTTTGATATTTTACGCCGGTGGTTGAGTACACTGCCGGTGGTTGAGGTGCCACACTGAGCCTGCCGAAGTGCTCTCGAAACTACCGGCTAAATACGTCAAAGATATCCCGTCTTGGCAATTGAGCAAAGATAATTTTTTTTTCTGACGGGATAAACTCCATGCAACCAATTCACAAAAAATCTCCAGGGTTTGATATTTTACGCCGGTGGTTGAGTACACTGCCGGTGGTTGAGGTGCCACACTGAGCCTGCCGAAGTGCTCTCGAAGTCACCGGCAAAATAACATCAACAATCAATCTTCGCCGGTGGATCAATGGTTTCCACTAATGGCTTGTGTTTTACAACACCTTTGGTTTTCCAGTGTCCGGTTTTATAAAATATCAATGAAAACACAAATCCAATAACCCATGCAATGGGAATGCCCCACCATATGCCATCGGTGTCCATAAAACGCGACAGATAGTAAGAAAGCGGAATCCTGATTACCCACAGGGCAAACAAGGTAATAAACATGGGTATGATGGTGTCGCCGGCGCCCCGCAATACTCCCTGAATCAGAAACATAGACCCAAATATCAGATAAAAACCACTCACAATCAGCAGATATTCACTTCCAATGCGTACCACTTCAGGGTCGCTGTTGAACATGGAAATCAGTTCTTTGCGGAAAATGATACAAATAGCTGTAATAATGATGCTTATGATGGCATTGAGTTTCAGCGTGGAAAAAAGACCTTCGTACACCCTTTCAATTTTATTGGCTCCAATATTTTGTCCTACAAACATTGAAAGGGCAGCAGAAAGATTGAGTGCGGGCAAAACCAGAAAGGTATCAATGCGCGATGCCACTGTGAATGCAGCCATGGCGTTGGTGCCAAATTCACTGACAATTCTCACCAGTGCCATTATTCCCAAAGCCACAAATGTTTGCTGAAAACCCGAAGGCAGGCCGATTCTTAAACTTTGAACCAGTATTTTTCCACTATAACCAAGCCCTTTGAAAGAAATTTTGATAATAGGGTGTTTTGCATTCACATAAATTGCAATGGCAAAAAATGAAAACACTTGCGAAAATACTGTAGCCCATGCCACTGCTTCAATTCCCCAACCAAATCCCACCACAAACAATAAATCAAGTCCAATATTGAGCATTGTACTCAGCATAAGAAAATACAATGGTGTTTTTGAATCACCCAGTCCGCGAAGTATGGCATGTGTCCCGTTGAATCCAAACATAAAAACAAGGCTGACAAGAAAAATTCTGTAATAGGCAATTGTGTCAGGAACAATTTCAGCAGGGAGTTTGAGAATTCCTATAACAGGACCTGTAGTTAATATTCCTACTGCTGTCAGAATCAATGCAGTGATTGTTATAAAAATATATGTAGTATCAGAAGCCAGTTTCACCTTGTCATACTGTTTGGCTCCGTAAAATTGGGAAATAACAATTGAAAGTCCTGTTGTGATGCCTATGACAAGCGAAACAAGAGCAAAAATCACAGGGTGTGATGCCCCAACTGCTGCCAGAGCTTCTTTTCCGATATAATTACCCACAATCAAACTATCAACAATGTTATACATTTGCTGAAAAATGTTTCCAATAAGCATTGGCCACACAAATTGCAGCAATAGTTTTGAAACATTTCCGTTTGTCAGGTCTTTCATTTGTTTGGTTCTGGCAAAGAATTGCAAAAGTAGTGAAGTTTACCTTTGGGCATTGATAAAATTCATTTCAATTGCTGAAAAATATTTTCTCATCAGGTTTAAATTAGTTTGTTTTTTATTAAAAATCTTGTAGGTTTGCAAAAGATTTCTCAACGAAAAAATAAAGTATCATAATTAATTTTTTATATCATGAAAAAACACAATTTTAGCGCAGGCCCGGCGGTTTTACCAAGAGTGGCCATTGAAAACACAGCTCAGGCAATCCTTGAACTCAACGGAATCGGATTATCATTAATTGAAATCTCACACCGCAGTAAAGACTTTGAAGCAGTTCTTGATGAAACTGTTGCATTGATGCGTGAACTCCTTGATTTGCCAAACGATTATCATGTTTTGTTTCTTGGAGGCGGTGCAAGTACACAATTTGCCACAATTCCAATGAATTTTTTGAAGACGAAAGCTGCCTATCTTGATACAGGTGTTTGGGCAAACAAAGCAATGAAAGAATCAAAAGGGTTTGGAGAAACCATTTGTGTGGCCTCTTCAAAGGAGAAAAACTACACATTCATTCCAAAAGGATATGAAATTCCTGCAGATGCTGACTATTTTCACATTACCACAAACAATACGATTTATGGTACTGAAATTCGTTATGATATGGATTCTCCTGTTGACCTGATTGCTGATATGTCATCAGATTTTCTCAGTCGTCCCACTGATATTTCAAAATATGCCATGGTGTATGGTGGTGCTCAGAAAAATATTGGACCTGCAGGTACAGCTTTTGTGATTATTAAAGAAAGTATGCTCAACAAAATTGCTACTGAAGTACGTCATATTCCAACCATGTTCAATTACAAAACGCATGTGGAAAACGGAAGTATGTTCAATACCCCTCCTGTAATGCCGGTTTTCACCATTAAAGAAACTCTGAAATGGTTGAAATCA
Organism: uncultured Bacteroidales bacterium; assembly: GCA_964526285.1. Lineage (GTDB taxonomy): Bacteria > Bacteroidota > Bacteroidia > Bacteroidales > DTU049 > CAYMAZ01. Next base: position 3,329 of record CAZGIW010000132.1, read on the forward strand.
CTGGGCGGATTGAAAAAAATGGAAGAAATGAACATTGAAAAAGCCAATATTCTGTATGATGCCATTGATAGCAGCAATGTGTTTGTGGGAACAGCCGAAACCGACAGCCGTTCATTGATGAATATATGTTTTGTACTGAAGCCTGAATATAATGAAAAAGAAGCTGATTTTCTGGAGCTTACAAAAAGCAAAGGAATGTCAGGGTTGAAAGGACACCGTTCGGTTGGAGGATTCAGGGCATCTACATACAATGCACTGCCAAAGGAAAGCGTTGTTGCACTGGTTGATTGTATGAAAGAATTTGAAAAAACTTTATAGTTAAAGATATCAAAAGGGAACTGATTTGTAGATTATATGGAATGGTTCCCTTCTTTTTAAAAATTTAAATTAAAAAATGTATGAAAAAAGTATTGATAGCAACGGAAAAGCCATTTGCAAAAGTGGCAGTTGATGGAATCAAAAAAATTGTGGAAGAAGCTGGTTATGAATGTGTTTTGTGTGAAAAGTACACTGAAAAATCGCAGTTGCTCCAGGCAGTAGCTGATGTTCATGCCATCATATTTCGCAGTGATATCATTGATGCTGAAGTTTTGAATGCAGCAAAAAATCTTGAAATTGCAGTAAGGGCAGGAGCGGGGTATGATAATATCGACCTGGCAGCAAGTACAGCAAACAATGTGGTTGTGATGAACACCCCCGGACAGAATTCAAATGCAGTTGCCGAACTGGCACTGGGGATGATGGTATATCAGGCAAGAAATCATTTTAATGGTTCGTCAGGTACTGAGCTGAAAGGGAAAACCCTTGGAATTCATGCCTATGGTTATGTTGGAAAGCTTGTGGCCAAAATTGCAAAGGGATTTGATATGAAAATCTATGCCTTTGACCCTTTTATACCACGTGAAAGCATTGAAGCCGATGGAGTTACAGCAGTTGACAGTGCTGAAGACCTGTATGAAAAATCACAATATGTTTCACTGCATATCCCTGCCAATGAACACACTAAAAAATCAATTAATTTTTCATTGCTGAACAAAATGCCAAAGGGAGCTACATTGGTGAATACAGCACGCAAAGAGGTAATTGACGAAGATGGTTTGATGCAGATGTTTGCTGAGCGTCCTGATTTCAGATATTTATCTGATATTGAGCCAGCTTGCAAATCAGATATTGAAGCTTCCTGTGCCGGCAGATTTTTCTTTACTCCCAAAAAAGCAGGTGCTCAGACAGAAGAGGCAAATGTGAATGCAGGACTTGCTGCAGCCAACCAAATTGTTAAATTTTTTAAATTTGGTGACAAAACGTTTATGGTTAATTCATAATTTTGTATATTCGCAAAATCAAATTAGCTATAAATTAACACAAAATGACTATGGAAACTAAAGAAAAACCCTTCAATTTCTTCAGGTTTGAGGATTTGCGTATTTATCACAAAGCACTTGATTACATCAAATGGGTCTATGCTGCTGTTGCAGATTTTCCTGAAAATGAAAGAGAAGAACTGGGTACTGCCTTTGTAAAGGCCTCTACAAACATTGCAGTGTTTATTGCAGAAGGCTCAGGCAGAAACAAAAGTCAGTTTATTTATTATCTGAAAATGGCAAAAAGCTCAGTGAGAGAATGTGTGGTATTATCAACCATTGCGCATCAAAATGGACTTTTGTCCATTGAAAAAGATGAAGAATCAAGATTCTTCCTTATTGAAATTTCAAAAATGGTGGGTGCGCTCATTTCTTCACTTCAGCGAAGCAAACGTCCTGATGAAGATGGTGATGATGATGATGTTCCGGGTGAAGTTTCCCCTTCAAATGATCCAAATACTTATTAAACAACTAAAAATTTCTAAATTATTATGGCAGTTTTAAAACCATTCAAGGGCTTAAGGCCCCCTAAAACAATTGTTGAAAAATTATCATGTCTTCCATATGATGTGATGAACAGCCAGGAGGCTGCTCAAATGGCAGAAGGAAAAAAAGAATCATTGCTACATGTTACTCATGCAGAAATGGATTGTCCTCCTGAAACAGATATTCATAGTGAAATCATTTATAACAAAGCAGTTGAAAATTTCAATACAATGCAGAATGAAGGCTGGCTTATTATGGATGATGAACCCAGATTTTATATCTATGCTCAAACCATGGATGGCAGAACTCAATATGGAATTGTAGGCTGTGCATGGTGGGAAGATTACTTTATCAATGATGTCATAAAAAAGCATGAATTGACAAGGCCTGATAAAGAAGACGACAGAATGCAACTTACTAATTATACCAATGCCAATATTGAACCAGTATTCTTTTCCTACAGGGCTGTCCCTGAAATTGATGAAATTGTTGATGGCATCATAAAAAACCAACAACCTGATTATGATTTTGTGGCTGAGGATGGATTCGGTCATCATTTTTGGCCGGTCAATTGTGCTGAAACAAATAAAAGAATTGAAGAATTGTTTTCCACTAAAGTTGATGCTCTTTATGTTGCTGATGGTCACCATAGAACAGCTGCTGCCAGCCGAATTGGAAGAGAAAGAGCATCGAATAATCCCAATCACACTGGTAACGAAGAATACAACTTTTTTATGGCTGTCAATTTTCCTGATAATCAGTTGAAAATTCTTGATTACAACAGAGTTGTAAAAGATCTCAATGGTTTGAGTACTGAAGAGTTTTTTGAAAAACTCAGTATGGTGATGGACATTGAAAAAATGGGAGAGGAGATATACAAACCTGCAAAATTGCATGAATTCAGCATGTATATTGATGGTCATTGGTTTAAACTCAATGCAAAGGAAGGGACATATGATGATAATGACCCAATGAAAATTTTGGATGTGAATGTGTTATCTGATTATGTTCTTGACAAAATATTGGGAATTGATGATCTGAGAACCAGCAAACGTATTGATTTTGTTGGCGGGATCAGAGGTCTTGGAGAGTTGAAAAGAAGAGTGGACAGCGGAGAAATGGCAGTGGCATTTGCCTTGTATCCGGTTTCCATGAAACAATTACTTGATATTTCAGATACAGGAAACATCATGCCACCCAAAACCACATGGTTTGAACCAAAACTGCGAAGCGGACTGGTGATTCATAAACTGGATTAATCTATTGCCCGCATGGGTATCGCTACCCGAGGGGATCACGATGTGACGTGAAATGATGAATGTTGAAGTGATTTTTGTGCATGGCATGGTTGTCAGGCTGAAGGCCTGAAATTAATTGAGCCTGAGGCAACGCCTCAGGAAAAAAGAATCCTGAGGTTTGGTTTTTTCCCGAAGGGATCCCGATGGGAGGCGGGAAATTTGTCAAAAGTGACATCAGGGTTTAGAAAGATTTTTTTACAAATTTCGTGACAAAAAGCATATTTGCGGAGCAACAGGGAATGATGGAATTGCCATTTTCACAGGCGCGCGGCAGTTCCCCTTCCCTAAAGTTACGGGGAATGAACTCTCCGGAGTTTACTTCGGTGAACAAGGGTCCTTTCAGGCTGAAAGCCTGAATTTAATTGAGCCTGAGGCAACGCCTCAGGACTAAGAGCAACATCCAGTAAGGTTTTTGGCATG
>CAZGIW010000133.1:0-6664 GCA_964526285.1 uncultured Bacteroidales bacterium
AGTTTAAAATCTACCCCAATCCCACAGACGGAGGCATCACAGTTGAGTGCACCCTTCCACCTGACAAAGAAGGTACACTTCGCACCCACCACAGCAACGGCGGTCTGAAAACATCACACCAACTACAGCCCGGCCAAAACACCATCCACATCCCCTCTGGCGATCTCAGTCCCGGAATTTCTTTTGTATCTTTGTACATAGAAAATAGGTTTGTGTTTAGCGAGAAAGTGGTGAAAACAAGGTAGCGGAACAATAGAATAATAGAACATTTGAATCCCGAAAAAACAAAAATTGCAAAATATCAACTTCCAAATGAAGAAAGAACATGCAATTTTCAGTTTTTTCGAGGATCCTCGAAAAATTAATATTTATTGCCTAAACCTCTCTTACAGCTAAAACATACACTCCGCAATAAATTAAATTTTTCGGGACAATCGAAGTGAGAAGTAAGAATTGTATTATGAGAAAAGCATTAGTAAATTAGTAATTCGTAGAATTCGTTATTCGCTATTTGTAGAGAGAATTAGTAGTAGTAAGAATGAAGATCACAATTAAAAAAACAAAAAAAACAACATCAAATCCTATCACAAAAGCTTTGGTGGTTATGTGATTCTCACAGACGACACTGAGATTTCTATTTCGGCAGGCTACAAAGATGAATTTATGAAATTGTTCAGGGATTGAAAATTACTACATTTTTTAAAATTTTATTAGGTTTTTTTAAAAAAATTATGTTGTTTTGTATGCTCAATAAAACAAATTTTTTTTTTAACCCTCTCAACAGACAAAACATGAAGAACACTCCTGTTAACTACGACATTGTTACTGAAAAGATTGGTGAATGTAACATCCCCAACGTTGGTAAAGCCAGTATCCGTGAAATCAAAAAGCTGGTTGATTTAATTGAAGAAGCCACAGGCATTAAATATATCAGAATGGAAATGGGCATTCCGGGACTTCCGGCTGCAGCTGTTGGCATTGAGGCTGAAATTGAAGCGTTAAGAAATGGGGTCGCCTCTGTATATCCTGATATTCACGGCATTAAGCCATTAAAGAAGGAAATCAGCCTGTTTGTAAAAAATTTTATGGGCATTGATGTGAGTGAAGAAGGATGTTTGCCAACTGTTGGGTCAATGCAGGGCGGATTTGCTGCATTCATGACACTGGGCAGAAGTAATGCAGAAAAAGACACAACATTGTTTCTTGATCCGGGATTTCCGGTTCATAAACAGCAACTGAGAGTGCTTGGACAAAAATTCGACAGTTTTGATGTTTACAATTATCGTGGAGAAAAGTTAAGAGAAAAGCTTGAGTCTCATTTGGCGAGCGGAAAAGTTCACAGTATGTTGTATTCAAATCCCAATAATCCATCGTGGATTTGTTTTACTGAAACAGAACTGAAGATAATCGGAGAACTGGCAACCAAATATGATGTGGTAGTCCTTGAGGATCTGGCATATTTCGGCATGGATTTCAGAACAGACATTTCCACACCCGGTCAACCACCCTATCAGCCAAGTGTAGCAAATTACTGTGACAACTATATTCTTTTCATCAGCAGTTCAAAGGCATTTAGTTATGCTGGTCAACGCTGTGGCATGATGGTTATTTCAAACACATTATTTACAAGAGAGTTTCCAGACTTGAAACGCTTTTATTCATCCTCACAGTTTGGTTATGCCATGGTATTTGGCACATTATATTCACTAAGTTCGGGGGTGACGCACTCAGCGCAATATGGTGTTGCTGCCATTCTTCGTGCAGCCAACAATGGAGAGTATAATTTCGTGCATGAGACACTTGAGTATGGAGAAAAAGCCAAAATCATGAAGAAGCTGTTTACAAATAACGGATTCAGGATTGTATATGACATGGATGAAGACAAACCCATTGCAGATGGTTTTTATTTCACCATATCATATCCCGGCATGAGTGGAGAAGAGCTGACCGGACATTTAATTTATTATGGTATCAGCGCAATCACTCTTGGAATAACAGGAAGTGAAAGACTTGAAGGATTAAGAGCGTGTGTATCGCTTGTTTCACGCGAACAATTTCCTGCACTTGAAGACAGATTGAGGCAATTTCATAAAGACTTCGGTCAATAGCATTAAAATTCAAACACAAATTCTTGTGTAATTAAAAAAAAACATATACTTTCGTGGCAGATTTTCAGAACTATTAAAACAACATATTATGGCAAAGGTAAAAGGAGTCATTGTGGTTGACATTCAAAAGTGCAAAGGTTGCGGTGTATGCATCCCTGCATGTCCACAGGATGTCATCCGTCTGGCAGTTGACGTGAACAGTAAGGGCTACAATTTTGCTGAGATGCAAAATGACCAGTGTATTGGTTGTGCAAATTGTGCAATTGTATGTCCCGATGGAGTAATCACGGTGTACAGAAAAAAGGTGGAATAATTAACTTAATGTTCAACAAAAAAATTACTCTCGATAATGGGTGAATTAAAATTAATGAAAGGAAACGAAGCGATTGCAGAAGCTGCAATACGCGCGGGAGCTGACGGATATTTCGGATATCCCATCACGCCCCAGTCTGAAGTTTTGGAATACCTCATGCAGGAAAAACCCTATGAAACCACTGGAATGGTTGTTCTTCAGGCAGAAAGCGAAGTTGCCTCCATCAATATGCTTTACGGAGGTGCTTCATGCGGAAAAAAAGTATTTACATCATCATCCAGTCCCGGCATCAGCCTGATGACAGAAGGATTGTCATATCTGGCCGGAGCTGAACTGCCCTGTCTGGTTGTCAATGTGGTTCGCGGTGGTCCAGGACTTGGAACTATTCAGCCATCACAAAGTGATTATTTTCAGGCAGTGAAAGGCGGTGGTCATGGAGACTATAAACTTATAGTACTCGCACCTGCATCTGTTCAGGAAATGGCAGATTTTGTTGGTTTGGGATTTGATCTGGCTTTCAAATATCGTAATCCGGCATTGATTCTAACCGATGGACTCATTGGTCAAATGATGGAAAAAGTGATGGTGGAGGAACACAAACCAAGACGGACTATGGAACAAATAATCAAAGAATGTCCATGGGCCACAACAGGAAAAACTCCTGACAGAGAACGAAACATCATTACATCTCTCAATCTTGATTCAAGTGTTCAGGAAAATCATGTAATGAAGCTTAAAGAAAAATATGACCTCATTGAAAAAAATGAAGTCCGTTTTGAAAACATTCAAACTGATGATGCTGATTACATCTTTGTTGCATACGGATCAAGTGCACGTATTTGCCAGAAAGCTGTTGACCTTGGACGTGCAAAAGGAATTAAAGTAGGTTTATTAAGACCAATCACACTTTTCCCTTTTCCTAAAGAAGAACTGAAAAGACTCAGCAAACAGGTGAAAGGAATTTTATCAGTTGAAATGAGCCTTGGACAAATGATAGAAGATATTCAGCTGGCTGTTGGTTGTGATCAGAATGTAAAACATTTTGGCAGAGTAGGTGGAATTATCCACTCACCAGACGAAGTACTTGCAGCAATGGAAAAATTAATCATCGGAGGATAATGACTATGGCAACACAACAAATATTTAACAGTGAAATTATTGGTGATGAAAATCTGGTGTACAAAAAAACCGGACTTCTCACAGAAAAGCCTTTATCATATTGTCCTGGCTGCGGTCATGGCACAGCACATCGTTTGGTGATGGAGGTCATTGAAGAAATGGGAATACAAGCAGAGACTATCGGGATTGCTCCTGTTGGCTGCTCTGTTCTTGCTTATGAATTTCTGGACATTGACATGCAACAGGCTGCACACGGCAGAGCCCCAGCTTTGGCAACAGCAATCAAAAGACTGATGCCTGAAAAATTTGTATTTACATATCAGGGTGATGGTGACCTTGCTGCAATTGGCACTGCTGAAACCATGCATGCATGCAATCGCGGCGAAAACATTACCATCATTTTTGTTAATAATGGTATTTACGGAATGACTGGCGGTCAAATGGCACCGACCACTCTTCCCGGAATGCGTGCCTCAACATGTCCTTACGGGCGTGATGTGGAAATCATGGGAAATCCATTAAAAATCAACGAATTGATTGCCCAACTTCCCGGGGTATATTTCTCAACACGTCAGGCCGTTCACAAGCCTGCCAATGTGAGAAGAACTAAAAAGGCTCTTCGAATGGCATTTGAAAATCAAAAACTCAAAAAGGGAATTTCGTTTGTTGAAATAGTCTCAAACTGTAATTCAGGGTGGAAAATGTCAGCCACAGATGCCAATGTATGGATGGAAGAAAATATGTTTCCTTTCTATCCTCTTGGCGACATTAAAGTTGACGGCGAACTGGTTAAAAAATAATTCAATTACAAAAATTCAGAATCATGACAGAAGAAATTATCATAGCCGGATTTGGAGGACAGGGTGTTCTCTCAATGGGCAAAATTCTAGCATATAGCGGAATCATGGAAAACAAGGAAGTGAGCTGGATGCCTTCATATGGCCCCGAAATGCGTGGTGGAACTGCCAATGTAACAGTCATTGTCAGTGATAACCGCATCAGTTCCCCCGTGGTCAATGTGTATGACACTGCAATTATCCTTAACCAGCAATCAATGGATAAATTTGAAAGCACTGTCAAGCCTGGCGGCACTCTTATTTATGACGGCAACGGCATCACAAGACACCCCGAGCGTAAAGACATTACCATCTATCGGGTTGATGCTGCCCAGGAAGCTGCAAAACGCAACATGCACAAAGTGTTTAACATGATGGTCCTGGGTGGTTTTCTCAAAGTGAAACCCATCGTTGGCGACGATTATCTGAAGAAAGGCCTGGAAAAATCATTGCCCACACGCCACCACGGTTTAATTCCTGACAATATGAATGCCATCGGAATTGGAAAGGAAATTATTCAAAAAGTATCAGAACAATAATTTTGAAAGCAAACATGATATAAAAAAAGGCTGCAAAATATGCAGCCTTTTTTCAAATTTTTAAATTCTAATATCTGTAATGCTCGGGTTTGAATGGCCCCTCAACGGGAACTCCAATATAATCTGCTTGTTCTTTAGTCATTTTTGTCAGTTTTACACCAATTTGACCCAAATGTAGTCTTGCCACCTCTTCATCCAAATGCTTTGGCAATCTGTAAACATCTAATTCATAATTGTTCTTCCAGAGTTCAATTTGCGCCAGTGTTTGATTGGTAAATGAATTGCTCATCACAAATGAAGGATGTCCGGTTGCACAACCAAGATTCACCAGTCTTCCTTCGGCAAGCATATAAATTGTATGACCATCAGGAAAAACATATTTATCAACCTGTGGTTTAATATTGATTTTCTTCACTGCAGAATCATCATTCAGTGCATCAACCTGAATCTCATTATCAAAATGTCCGATGTTGCAAACAATTGATTCATCTTTCATTTTGTACATATGATCTTTTGTGATGACATCCTTATTGCCTGTTGTTGTTACAAAAATATTACCTTCAAAAAGTGTATCCTCAAGTGTTGTCACTTCAAAACCTTCCATTGCAGCCTGAAGAGCACAAATTGGATCAATTTCAGTAACAATAACTCTTGCTCCGTATGATTTCATGGATTTGGCACAACCCTTTCCAACATCTCCATATCCGCAAACCACCACAACTTTCCCGGCAATCATCACATCTGTGGCACGCTTGATACCATCAGCCAGTGACTCACGGCATCCATACAAATTATCAAATTTTGATTTGGTAACTGAATCATTTACATTGATTGCAGGAAACAAAAGTTTACCTGCTTCCATCATCTGATACAAGCGATGAACACCAGTTGTTGTTTCTTCAGAAACACCTTTTATTTCAGGGACAATGCGGTGCCACCTGCCAGGATCTTCTTCATATATTTTTTTCAAAACTCCATACAAAGCCGCTTCTTCTCTGCTGCCAAAAGTTTTATTAAGTAAATCCGGATTGTTCTCAATATCATAACCCAGATGAACCATTAGCGTAGCATCTCCACCATCATCAACAATTAATTGTGGTCCTTTCCCTTCGGGAAAAGCCAGCATTTGTGCTGTGCACCACCAGTATTCATCAAGTGTTTCACCTTTCCATGCAAACACGGGAGTTCCGGCTTTTGCAATTGCTGCTGCTGCATGATCCTGAGTTGAGAATATATTGCAACTTGCCCATCGCACATCTGCACCAAGAACCTGTAAAGTTTCTATTAACACAGCTGTCTGGACTGTCATATGCAATGATCCTGAAATTCTAACTCCGTTCAATGGTTTTGAATCTCCATATTTTGAACGCAATGACATTAATCCGGGCATTTCTTTTTCTGCAATTTCAATTTCTTTCCTTCCCCATTCCCACAAAGAAATGTCTGCAATTTTGTATTCAGTTTCTGTTTTCATCTGTATTTCCTGCATAATTAATAATTAGTTTTTTGCAAAATTACGAATTTTCCTGAAATCTGAGCATCGAAGGTTAACAATTCATTAAAACCCGATTTGTCAAAACTGTTGATTTTTTTATGAATTTTGTAAAATAAAACACATGATGATGCGCAAATGTTATTTCTATCTGATTCTGTTGATTCTTTTCCATCTGAATTTGTCAGCCCAGCCCAAAAATATCATTGTAATGATAGGCGACGGCATGGGCTATGAACAATTGAATGCTTCTCTTT
>CAZGIW010000134.1:0-6463 GCA_964526285.1 uncultured Bacteroidales bacterium
CGGGCTCAAAAATCACCGTTGACAATAGCAGCAATTTTGTGGCAAGGATTAATCCCAATGCATATAGTATTGTGTGGTTTGAACCAACAACCTATGGATCTGTGCAAAAACATGAAAAGCTGGAACTGGGGATAGGAATTCCTTTGCATGTAAAAGAAAAAATCACCAATTTCTTTCATAAAAACGGAGGTATTTATCTGAACCCATTCGACCCTGAAGATATTTCTGTTGAGGTGATGTTTGTGGGAGAACTTAATTTGGGCTTTATAACAGCCCCATTCCCAATTACCAGATATGGTTTTTGGTTTGAGGATTTTATTGTGGAGGAATATATGGATGTTTTTGCCAATGATACTTATGATTATTTGAAATGGACAAAGATTGAAGAAAATCCCTATCCGTTTCGCGTGAGGTTTGCCCCTCCTTTTGAAGGAAACTGGAAGTTTAAGGCAAATGTGTTTATTCATAGCAGCCTGGTGTATGAAAGTGAGTTGTATGATTTTCAAGCTGTTTCATCAAACAACCCCGGATATGTTTATGTTGGCGAAAACAACAAATACTTAAAACTGGGTAATAATATGTTTTTCCCAAAAGGAATCAATATTTTTGAGTTGCATTGCCGCAATTGCGGAGTTGGACATGCAGGCAAAGAATGTCACACAGGTTGTTTTGATTTTGCTGTAGGCCCACCATCGCTGGGCGATATAGCTACTGCGCCATGGGGACCAAAAGAAAGTATGAACCCTTTTGTTTATAGACTATACAGAACCGATATGAAAGAAATGAAAAACAGGGGTATTAATAGTTTCAGGTTTATTATGGCGCCCTGGGGTTCAGACATTGAGTTTGAAGAGTGCAATAATTATTATGACCGAATGCATTTTGCATGGGAAATTGATAGTATTGTTGAAAAGGCAAAAGAGCTTAATTTATACATGATTTTTAATACCCTTGTGCATTTTACGCTGGAAAATCCATCGCAATATGAAATGACAGGATGGGACTGGCCCGAACATTATCTGCAGCCTGGGTTTTTTGATGATGGACCTCTTACTCCCGCTGAAATTGAGCAGTATGACCCAACCCCCTTTTGCTATAAAGGCGATTTTAATCTCAGCAACCCATTGGAATTTCTCACAAACCAGCAGGCAATCAAATCATATCAGAACAAACTGCGATATATTGCTTCGCGATGGTCATACTCAACAAATATCATGAGTTTTGAACTGGTGAGCGAAATAAACCAAATTGGTGCACATGGGGGATATGATAATGCTGGGAATTATATACCAAAACCAACATCCCCCTATTTTCAGAAGACAAGCGGCGGCACCTTAACTCCACTGGCAGAAAACACCAGACAAAGTGTTACATTTTGGCACGGGTATATGGCATATCATATGAAAACAAATTTACAAGTTTTACAGATGATTAATCCCAGTTACGTCCATGATTGGGAATTTAACTGGAATAAAGATTTTAGTTTCCAGCTGAATAATATTAGTGTTTCTTCCTATAATCAATACGAGAAACATTATCATCATATCAGGTTTGAAAATCATCATAAAAACATTCAGAAGATTAAATCTGACATCACATCAAAACCCTTAATTAACAGTGAGTTTGATTTTCATTTTTCTCCGTCAGCAAATATCAACGATGAATGTTTTTATTTTTTTGAATTAAAAAGAAACTTACTCATTGCCCCTTTTCTTGGCACAGCAGGCTTTTTTATTTGGAAGCATGATTTCAGGCACAATGATATTTATTATACAGATTTGTTTGCACAGGCTGAAACTATTTTTCAGGCAACCATAGGCAATATTGATTTTGATGCAGAAAACATGGTATCCAGACAGCTTGGCCTAAAGAATAAAACTCCATTTTTTGTTAAAGGAAAAGACAAGGAAGAAGTTTTAGAATTAATTGAAGGATACGTTCTGATTAAACAAAAAAACACAAACAACTACAAGGATATTGCTGTAGGCGTAGTTTTTAACAAAACATTTAATTTTGCTTCAATGATTAATAACCTGCCATCAACTCCTGAAAATCTTGATTGTAAGGATGGGTTACAAAACCTGTATGATTATTTGGATTCATACGAATACGAGTTAGATCCAAATGATCCTGATTTTTCTACACTTAATGAGTTCGAGCAATTATGGCTTGGCAAAAACTATATACCCAGTCAGTATGATGCAAAAATTAAGTTGGATTTGCCATCAGGTGATTACACAGTTAAAATATTTAATGCAGTTACAGGTAATTTGATTTCTCAAAGTGTTGGCAAACCGGAACTGAATCTTCCCATCTTAGGTTCTGAAGCCACAAATTGCCCAATTATATATTTTACAGTAATTAAAGATAACTATACTCCAAAGTCGCTTGAAACAGATACAACAAAAGAAAGGCTTATTGTGGAGTTTGATGAGACATTCAATTTTTTTGATTTTTCTCAAACAGCAGAGAACTTAATTGTTTCAGAATCTGAAGATTGCAACCTGAGAATTTTTCCGAATCCCTGTGAAGAGACTTTAATAATTGAACTAAACAAGAAATGCAATAATGATGTTATTGAAAGAATTGAATTGTTTTCCAGTGATGGAAAATTTGTTTATGGCAAAGAAACGTATTCGACAAAAAGCCATATAGATATGTCCAGCTTAGTCTTTGGTGTATATATCCTGAACGTTCAAACAAAAAACACAATTCAAACAAAAAAAGTAATAAAACAATAACAAAACCCCTATGCAACCAATAAAATTAAAGTTTTTTCTTCTTGTTCTGTTTCTTGTTTTTGCAGCAAATTTCTGCTTTTCGCAAACAGAACAACCCTCATTTCAAGCTTTTTCAAAAATTGATATAACATTTGGAGAATTGTATCACATTGGAAACAATATCAATGCTGGCAAATATGACTTCAGATATTACAAAAACATGAATGCTGAAATATCATATGATGTTTTGTCCAAAGGAAAATTTTCACTTAATCATCATGCAGGTTTTTATACTAAACGGTATTTTTTTTCAAATGCTTACTTATACTACACTTACTATTCAAATTTATATCTTCAACATATATCTCACAATCTGGCATACAATTTCAGTTTTCTGTCATATTATTCTGGCCTGAGCCTGGGCTATTCACTTAACGAGTTTGTATCGGGAAAGTTTTATGCCGATTGGCGAATTGGAGCATCATATTCAGCCTTTAAACTTGAATTTCCTTCAAATTATGTTCCTGATACATTAACCACACAAAATCAAATTTCAATGCTGTTATTAAGTGGTCGTTTCAGTCTCTGGCATCGTGTTTCAAATAATGTATCTTTTGGGATCAATATTGCTGCAATGAAAGAAATCAATTTGTTTCAAAACAATATTCAGGTTGCGGAAAAAGATTTTCCTGTGATTCCACATATTTCGTATGGGTATAATTTTTCAATCAAATATTCTCTGAGAAATGAATAAAAAAATAAAACTTTTAGTAGCTGCTGTATTGATATTGATTACTTCCTGTGAGAAAGAAAAACTTGATTATGAAATTTTTGGCACATGGAGATGGGAAAAATCAGAGCATTTATCTTTCAATCCACCAAACAGCTCTATTCTTGATGTTTTTGCCCCTGATGAAAACTATTTAGTTAAACTTATATTAACAAAAAATCGAATAAAATGGAATGTAAACGGAAATCTTACTTATAGCAAAACAATTTCAAGCATTAGTTATGAATTAAGTAATAACATTAAAATTTACAGAATAAATATTTTTGACAAAAGCCAAAACAAAACAGAACATCTCTATGTTCGTGTTGAATCTCAAAACACAATTTCTTTAAGCGGCGGTCCATTTTATGGAGGGTCTCAAATTTACGGGTGGGTTTCTTGGAGGTCATATTATCAAAGAATAAAATAAATATCACATGCAAACAAAAATAACATTTAATGAAAGATTAATGAATGGCATAGCTGTCCCTCTTCTTTTTCTTATATTTCTTTTTATTTATCAGGGAAAAGTGTTTTCACAACAACAAGAAAAAATTCAACGTCAAGTGTTAAATTATGTTGATATTCGTGCCGGAAGCTTGCACCATTATCTGAAAAACACAAACAGCTTGAGCAATTTTGATGTAAACTTAAAAATTGGGCTAGTAAAACTGGGAGAAAATACATTTCTTTATTCAAACGGAGGAGTGTATTCAAAAAACTTCAGACAGGATTTTATTGTTTATTTTTCACCAAGCTATTCAAGAGCAATTAACTTAAATATTCATTACAATACTATCTACTACTATGGAATTGGAGTGAATAAAACGATTTTATTAAAGGAATTTAGACTGAATACATATTGCGCATTGAACTTTGCAAAACAAAAAACTCTTATTAAAGTTGAACCATATGATGAACAAAGAATATTAAAGAAGAACACAATCCAAAACATCAATGTGGGGATACAGGGCATTTATGATTTGGGAAAAGGCTATGGCATAGGGCTGGATGTGTCATTATTCAGAGAGTTTCAGATATCATTTCTCCGAAGCAGTCGTGATAATGATTCTCCATCCACTCCATTTTTAACCAGAACCCCCACTCCGCTGTTGTCGGCAGGAATTAATCTCACAATCAGCAAGTCGTTTTACAGAAAGCAATAGTAGTGATTTTCAAAATGACACCCAACGGGAAAAAATACACCATACAATACTACAATGCCCTCTCAGGGCAGTTGTTGCCTGCATACACCCAGTACAACAGCAAGCCTGAGCTGATTTTGCCACCACTTTCGGGTGATGCAAGCTGCCCAATTGTCTATTTTGTTGTGAGAAACACAAGCAAATCAACCAATGACAACGACACAGTTTTTCCTGCTGAATATGCAAAACTGCTGAACGAAAACTTTAATTTTTTCACATCAACCGAACCCACGGACGTTGAAAACAATTCAAATCAGAAAATCATTGTGTATCCCAATCCGGCTAAAGACAAACTATATATCATGTTGCCTAATGACTCAGAAAATAATTATATAGCACAAATTTTCTCAATTGAAGGTCAGTTGCTTATTGAAAATGAGTTTAACACTGATTCTTTTGTCATGGATATTTCGGGGTTGCCAAATGGCATTTATGTGATTAACATATACTCGAACAGAATTTTTTATACAACAAAAATTATAAAACAATAGGGAATCACATTTATGAAGAAGCACTTAATAGCATTAAACATACTGATTGTTACAGCATTACTGATTCTGTTTTCATGCAAGCCTGAATATAATGAACCTTCGGATTTTTGGAACAGTATGAAAAACTCTTACTGGGAATGTGATTATACAACAATTAATCACCATGACACAATCCTCTATGACAATTACGACAGATATGGGATTTTTTTTACTGAAAAAAAATTGTATTTCATGTATAATGATAGAGTTTTGAGTGTGCATAAAGTAATGAGAAATATTACTAGCCACACCCCTACTTATTTGGATAATTGGGAAACAGTAGATTATTATATTAAAGAGGTAAATCTAATGTTATTGTTTGTTGCCAGATATAAGATGTACACTCCAAATTTTCCTGTCACTTGTGATGGACTTGATTATTATTATCCCAATGATACTGTTTGTGAAGTGAGGAATTATTTTAACAAAAGAGATTGGGTTCCATTTTAAAACAAAAGAATATGAAAAAGAATATTTTTAAGTTTCACTTAATATTTACAGTGATTTTCATGCAGGTTTATTTTTATTCTTTTGGTCAGAATGAAAAAAAAGAAAAAAACAGGGAATATGAAGATGCATTGACAATATCAGCCGGAAGTGTTTTTCATGTTGCTAACCGTCAGTTTCATTCTGGCATGAAATACAAGTTCAATTATGGCTTCCATGTTGAATATGCATATTTCAGGATTTCAGTATTTAAAATAAGTCTCAACACAGGCTTTTATTCCAAAAGATATGACAAAAACATTACTCTTTCCACATCTGACTTTGCATATGATTTTTCAAATATGAGCCATCCCGTTGTTTATCTTGGGTTTGGCATAAAATCAGGCAATGATATCAAAGTTGCTGAAAATATTAGCATGAACCTATCAACTGGCATTCATCTATCCGGAACATTTCACCCCACACCTGATGCTTCACGCATTCTTGAAGATATTGAAAAAGAAGGAACAGTAGTTTTATATAACTATTTATGGACTATTTGTATTAACGGACATTATGATTTGGGCAACGGATGGAGTGCAGGTCTAAATGTATTTTTTTTCAAAGAGTGTTTTAAAAATTATCATGATAAATTCTTTATTCCTTTTTCAACCCGATATAGAGTTAACACATACGGCTATTACGAACCCACAAACCTACTTGCTCTCCCTGAATTTCCCATATTTTCAATCAGTCCGCAATTGTCGTTTAAGTATCAAATCAGCAATTAAAACCTCAATGTAGAATTTGAAA
>CAZGIW010000135.1:0-6419 GCA_964526285.1 uncultured Bacteroidales bacterium
GGTGGACTACTTCAGTCCGGAATAATCATTCGACCGTCAGCCGTCTACTCGATTAGGCACTGTTTTTTTATTTTATTTCTTTCATTTGGTCCTTCATTTGGTTTCTAAAATAGAAGTACATGAACATATAAAACGGCATTCCGAGGAACAAATAAAGAAGCGCTCCTTCTGTTCCATAATCTTTTCCAATTGCCCTGTAAAACTGGTTTTGGTTCATGAAAGACATAATCAAAAAGACGAAGTATAGAATAAATGAAAGAACTGTCGCAATCAGTAAAGTCCAAGCAAGTCCAACAGAGTCGTCAGGAATTATTTGGATTATAATTCTCGAGCTAAAAAGAATCAAATACATGACAAACGCAATTTTCGAATTCTTCAGGAACGAAGCGTACAAGTCGTTTGCATAGTCGTAGGTCCTATTTTCAAAGCTTCCTGTTATTTGTAATTGTTCTTTTGATATTCCCCTGTCAGCAAGAATACTGATTGCTGTTTCCCTTAGTTGGTCGTCATAGCCGTACTGTCGATAGTTCTTTACTACGTCAATTAATTTGTCGTTGTCGAGTTTTAAAAGTCTTTCATGTTTGTCGGTCATTTTCGTCTTTTTTTAAAAAGTGCCTAACTCATTTTCCCAATCACATTTTATGAGCAAAGCGCCCAACCACTTGCATGCTTGTTCAAATAATGTGATATTTTTTCCCCCAACAAAAATATAAATTTTTCACAAATAACAATAAACAAAGTTTTTAAATTTGGGGTTTGAAGATTGGGGTTTTTGGTTCGTGCTGGGGCTTGGGGCTCTGCTTTACCACGCGTATTTCGACGGAGTTAACAATGCTTGCATTGCTCAATAACCATCGCGCGGCAGCGGTAGCGGCGTGCGGCAGCGATGTGCGGCAGCGGTGTGTAGTTATTTATGGCTGTATAATTATCAACCAAACTATTAGTCCTACAATAATTACATATGCGCCAGTAGTTTTATAGGCCATAGTTTTTCCATAATTATAATCTTTTAAAAACTCTTTCTTCAAGACGTCATAGCCTTGCACCTGTTTGAGTTCTTTTACAAGCTCTTTGTCACGGTCAACCGCAGAGTATATATACTTTTTGTCTTCCGGGAAGTCTAGTAAAAGTTTATAAAAATATTCAGGATTTGTTTTTGTCATCTGATAAACTGATTTATCAAAATAACCACTCTGAGGTCGATAATCAATTGGCAAAGTACTTATGCTGTCCTTCAATATGGAGTAATTTATTTGCCCAACATTCTCAATAATAAAATTTGTTGTTCTAATTAATGCATTTTGCTCTATTGAAATGCTGTCATAAATTCTTTCTATTTCTTTGTCTGTTTGTTCAATAAACTCATAATGACTCATTGTTTTATTGGGTTGCTTTTTCCAAGCATAGTACCCATTTCTAAAAGTATAGTGATTAAGAGGGAACTCCCTGTTTAATTTTTCACTTATGTCAAAATAGCTCTTTAGACAATAAGCATTGTTTAATTCTGAGTTGACTTTATTTAAATCGTGTTCAGGTTCTGCTTTATACTCTTTTCCATTGTCAGCAACTAGTGTATAATGTGTACTATTCCTTATTAGAATGAATTGCTTCCCTCTGAATTCACTGTCTCCAATAGGCATTAATGTATCTATCAATAAAATTGCTGAGCCTGAACCTACCTTGTCATAATATAAACCCATTTTATACACTTTCACATCGTTATTATTGAATTCTAAATAATGCAGATTTTTATTTCCTATAGTCTTGAAATATGTAAGATCCTGCCCCAAAATTTGAGAAGAAACTATAAGAGTTAATATTAGAATGTGTAATTTCATGTTGTTATGGTATTGCTATAATTGCGCCCAACTCCCCAATTTTTTATTCACCCTTCTCCAACCACAAAAATATACATTTTTTATTTATCACTATGTGACGATGTGACAAATAACAATAAACAAAGTTTTAAAATTTGGGTTTGAAGACTGGGGTTTTTGGTTCGTGCTGGGGCTTGGGGTTCCGCTTTACCACACGATTTAATCGTGCGGTAGCGGCGTGCGGCAGCGGTGTGCGGCAGCGGTAGCGGTGTGCGGCAGCGGTGTGCGGTAGTGGGGGCACGCTCTTAGCTTGGTGTTACAAATTGCTCGGACAGCTGGCATTCTCCTGACCACACCGTCCGCATCAACTCTGGCCTTTGCAGCTAATAACCTGCAAGCGGCCACCCCTCCATGAGGGGAATTTGTCACACTTGTAGCCTGGTGTTCGATATGCCACGCGTATTTCGACGGAGTTAATTTATCACCATGTGATGATGCTTGCATTGCTCAATAACCATCGCGCGGCAGCGGGGTTTACCCCGTTGAATATCAGCGAAGCATTCAACAAAGGCGGAACTGGGAGTTTAAGTGTCATAAGTGTCAACCCTTTGACTACGCTCAGGGTAAAAATAGTCAATTTTAGTCCTGGAGACAACGCACAGAAAAGCCATTCGCCACGTAGCTGTAATTCATGTAGGCATTCTGATCGTAGCTGAACATGTACAGGACCCATGCACTGTAGGTACCACCCTCCGAAGACGACCACCAGTGGCCGTAGTCCCCAGCGTTGCGGAAATCCCCATAGCTGTCACGCCAACCGCCAAAAAGAGCAGAAAAACCACTGTTGCCTCCTTCTTTTAGGGCATTGTAATCTTCTTCTCCTTCTCCACCAACATTGTTTAAGAGTGTTTTAAAATCGCTTTTAGTGGGTAAACGCCAGCCTTTTGGACATACGTTTTTTGCAGTTTCCCAGTCATAAAGTCTGCCGTATTTTTCACAATTAGCAGGGTCATCATCATAACACCAACTGCCACTGCTTGTTTCATAGTTTAGGTTTTCGGCCATCCAAACCTGTTCTCCGATTTTTACAGTTTTGTAAGTAGGCACATCTTTATCTTTCATCGTGTTTGAACCGCAGGAAACACATACTATTGCAATAGCAATAAAAATTAATGCTAAAAATTTTGATTTGTTTTCCATTTTTTTTGCTAATAATTATTTATATGAAGACTTTTTAATTGCAGCAAAATTTGTCTTTCATTCTGTCATTTTGGTTTTATGGCTTGCTGTTAACTCCCCTCCGCCCCGGAGGATTTTTCAACATTCCCACCACCAAAAATAAACAAACTTTCCAAATTCAACTAAAAAAATGTTGAAAATATCGAAGGAAGTTAGAATTATGTGCACACTAAGCCCAAACGAGCTATAAATATTTGATATTTAATATTTTATATTTTCTATTTTCTATCACTCTCATCTATCACTCTCATCTATCACATGGCAAAGCAATAGTAGCCTCAGCCGTGTGGCAGGGGAGGAGAGTAACTCAACGTGTTAGTAAAACCTATTCCTTGGTCTTCTCCATCAAACGCACATTGCTGATAACCATATTCTTATCCGCAGCCTTGCACATATCATATACTGTGAGCAATGCCACCTGCACCGCTGTGAGGGCTTCCATTTCGATGCCCGTTTGTCCCACACATTTTACAAATGATTCCACATGCACCCCGTTTTCTGTGAGCTGTGCTTTCACTTTTACCTGGGTAATGAGCAAAGGATGGCACAGAGGTATGAGTTCGGAGGTTTTTTTTGCTGCGGTAATGCCTGCAAACTCAGCCATGGTGAGCACATCGCCCTTTTTCATCTGGTTTTGCCTGATGAGTTCAATGGTTTCAGCTGCGAGCAAAATATCTCCTTCGGCTGTGGCTGTTCTGATTTGGTTGGGCTTGTTGCCCACATCCACCATATGTGCCTTGCCTTCATTGTCCGTGTGTGAAAACTTTTTCTCTGACATGTTTTATCCTCCGATATTAAAAAACTGATGATTGTGACACACTGTGCCTTTTTCCGGTTTGTGAGAAATTGCCTGTTTTATTGCTTCTTCCACTCCCAGTTCTCTCACATTGAATCCGGTTTCGCTAAACAAACATGGCTTGATATAGCCATCGGCAGTGAGTCGGAGTCGGTTGCAAATTTCACAATTGCCGCCTGTTCCGCCTTCCACAATTGAAAAATCTCCGCTGTCAAGGTCCATTTTCTGAATGAAACGTATGCTGAGATTGTTCTCACTGCAAAATGTTGTGAGTTGTTCACGTGTTGCGTGGTCTGCTTTGTCAAACACCACAACATTGATTTTGATTGGATTGAGTCCTGCCCTTTTTGCTGCTTCAATTCCTGCAAACACCTTATTGATGTCACCGCCCCGGGTGAGATAGGTATAGCGCTCAGGGTCAAGTGTGTCAAGGCTGATGTTCACTCTCTTCAGTCCGGCATCTTTCAATGGCTGTGCAAATTTATCAAGCAGTATTCCATTGGTTGTGAGTCCGATATCTTCAATTTCTTTGAGTGAAGAAATCAGTTTAACCAAATCAACAATGTCCTTTCTCACCAGTGGTTCGCCCCCTGTGAGGCGGATTTTGGTGATTCCCATTTCAGTGGCTTTGCGCACAACCTCAGTAATTTCTTCGTAGGTAAGAATCTTTGAATGTTCAAAGAGTTCAACCCCTTCTTCGGGCATACAGTAGCGGCACCGCAGGTTGCATCGGTCGGTTACTGAGATTCTCAGATATGAAATCTTTCTGTTAAAGCGGTCTAACATATACAATTTCTCCTTTGGTAATTGTGGCTACTCCCTGTTCCATGGCGATGATGCCGTATGCGTTTGTAAAGGCATTGATGTGGGCAGAGCCGTGATAGTTAACAGCAGATACAGTATGGTCTGCATTAATAGATACTGGATAGAATGATTTTCTTTGAGTTTTTTTTCGGGTGATATTTTCCCTCATTTTCAGGGGAATAAGCGGTGGTGCAAAATCATGTCCCATGAGTTTGTATATGAGTGGTTTCACAGAAAGTTCAAATTGTATCATTGAAGATACAGGGTTTCCGGGCAGACCAAAGCAGTGCTTTTTGCCATTTGTGGCATAGGTGAGTGGACGCCCCGGCTGCATGGCCACGCTGTCAAAAAGGATGTTCATTCCTGCATTTTCCAGTGCCTGAGGCACAAAGTCAAAATCGCCCATAGAAACGCCGCCGGTAAGAAGAACAATGTCGTTGTTTTCCAAAGCTTTCAAAAGCGTGTTTACAGTAACCTCAAGTTCATCTTTTACAATTCCGTAATACACCGGATTTGCATGCATTGCCAAACAATTTGCCATCAGTTGCCATGCATTGCTGTTGCGAATTTTTCCTTCTTCAAGTTGTTCGCCAGGTTCCTGCAATTCGTCGCCTGTGGTGATAATCCCAATATGGATTTTCCGGCTCACTTCAACATGAGTAATTCCTGTTGTTGCCATAATTCCCACATGCCACGGATGAATGATGCTGCCTTTTTCAATGAGCAGATCGCCGGGTTTCATGTCTTCGCCAAGCAGGCAAATATTGGATGATGTTTTTTCTTTCACAAAACGAATAAATCCGGGATTTGTTTCTTCTGTATCTTCAATCATCACAACCGTATCAGCTCCTTCAGGTATTTTTGCTCCTGTCATAATTTTTGAGCATTGTCCCTGAAAAATTTTCTTAGTGGGCAAACATCCGGCTGGTATTGTTTCAATAACCTCAAGGGGGCCGGGCAAATCCTGTTTGTGGCAAGCAAAACCATCCACAGCAGATTTATCGAACGGAGGCATATGCATGTCGGAAACAATATCAGAAGCAGTCACTCTGAAAACAGATTGTAGGAGCTCTACCTGTTCTTTTTCAACCGTTTTTCCGTTTGAAAGGATGATGTTCAGAGCTTCTTCGTGCGTGATCATATCAGTTTTTTTGCAAAGTTAGTAAAAAACCGGGGTATTGAAACAGGGAAAAGAGGAATGGTTTTGTATAAAAAAAAGTTGTATTTTTGAAAAAAATGAAATTATGAGAAACTGGAAAAATTTGTTTTTTGTATTGTTCATAGTGCTGCTATATCATTCAGGATGTGATAGAATTTGTAAAAAAAGTACTCGATGTGATCTTGTTCCTGAATCAGGAAATTGTTATGCATATATGCCAAGGTATTATTATGATCAAACAGAAGGAATATGCAAACAGTTTATCTGGGGAGGATGTGATGGGGTTGTGCCTTTTGATTCTCTTTCAGAATGTGAAGAAAACTGTTATTGTGATTAAGTGTGAAAAATTGTTTTGACTTTTTTGGCAAAATTAAAAACATTCCAATAAATGTTAGCTCTGGAGCCCCCCCCCCCCCCCTTTTTTGAAATGAATAATTACAAACACGAAAAAATAGTTTATTTTGGGATGGGAATAGGCTATGTTTGTTTTGAAAATTATTGTGCGAAGGGCTTTAGCCCTGAGCTAAACAAACCTCTTTATGAACAAAGAAACATAACATAAAAAATTCAATAGCAACGGGCTTCAGCCCGTTGAAAACCAATG
>CAZGIW010000136.1:0-6166 GCA_964526285.1 uncultured Bacteroidales bacterium
GCAGAAAATTTGTCAAAATTTGTCTTCAAGTTCAGTACTCATTTGAACAAATTTTATGACAAAAACATAAAAGGGAGATAATGATTAATCCTTTTGTATTGACGGCACTTAATATTCATGTCTTGGGAGTGGCTTAAAAAAAGCCTACGAATTTTTTCCGTAGTGAACAGCAATTTTTTTTATAAATCCTATCAGATAATGAATTGATATTATTTGATTTTCATTTATTTGTGCAGTCTTTGATTAACAAAACTATGCCTTTATTTAACATTCATAAGTGTAAAAAATACTTCATATATTAAAAATTTATTTATTAGTTTTGGCACTTCAAAAACTAAAACAAAATTTTATGGTTAGCAAAATTGTTGTTGTTGCATTATATGCCATACTGGTAGTAGCTATCGGGATTATCGGTCTTAGAAAAACAAAGTCTTTTAAAGATTTTTTCCTGGCAGGTGGTAATGTTGGTCCGTGGTTATCCGCATTTTCATACGGAACGGCATATTTTTCTGCGGTTATGTTTATTGGATTTGCAGGTAAAGTAGGATGGGGATTTGGTTATTCAGGACTTTGGATAACATTTGGCAATGCCTTTATTGGGGTACTGGCAGTGTGGGCACTCATGGGCTGGCGAATAAAAAAAATGTCACAGGAATATGGTGTAAGTACCATGAGCGAATTTATGGAGAAACGATATAACAGCAAATTTTTGAAACTGGTTGGTGTACTTGTGATTTTCATTTTTATGATTCCCTATTCAGCTGCTGTTTTTATGGGATTGTCATATCTGTTTGAGGTATCTTTTAATATTGATTATTGGCTTGCTCTTACTATCATGGGTGTATTTACAGCCACATACATCATACTGGGCGGATACAAATCCATGGCTATGATTGATGTAATATTCGGGATGATTATGGTTGTTTCTGTTACAATTCTGGTCATTTTTACAATAAATAATGGAGGCGGTTTGGCAAATATTACGCAAACTCTTAGAGACATCAATCCCAAGCTCACAGCTCCTGTTGGGCCTCCTGGATTTTTTCCTCTTTTTGCTCTTGTTTTTCTTACTGCAGTTGCACCTTTTGCATTGCCCCAACTTGTGCAGAAATTTTATGCCATACGCGATAGAAAATCTGTGCGTATTGGGATGATTGCTTCAACGTTTTTTGCACTTCTCATTTCGTTTGTTGGATTCTTTGTGGGTTCAACAACTAGAGTTTTCATTAGTCCTGAAAATCCAGACCAACAGCATTTGTTTAATTTCACAGAAACGGGTGCAGCAGTTCCAAACTTTGACAAACTCATGCCCGAGGTGCTCACCAACATGTTGCCCGGTTCTTTATCAGTCATTATTCTGATTCTGATACTGGCTGCGAGTATGTCAACTCTTGCTGCACTGGTACTGATTTCAAGTTCTGCAATCGCTAAGGATTTTTATGCTGGTTTCATCAATAAAAATGCATCCGACAAATCACTGACCCGCCTCATGCGTATTATGAGTGGTGTGTTTGTGTTTCTGGCTGTGTTGCTTGCCCTTGTTGAATTTGATGTGATTGTGGAAATTCTTGGTGTTTCCTGGGGAGCAATTGGGGCATTTTTCCTTGGACCTTTTGTTTGGGGGTTGTTTTCAAAGAAAATTACCCGTACAGCAGCCATTACATCTTCATTACTGGGACTGGCAACTTGTTTGACACTCTATTTTATTGGACAAAATCAGCCTCCCGGAACAATGCTTTCATGGTATTACGGATCACCAGGTGCCGGCACAATAGGAATGATAACCTCTCTGGTGCTTGCTCCTATCGTTTCATTGCCTGCCTTTTTCAAGATGGGTAAAAATGTTGAGACAAATATAGATTAGACTTACATAAGAAACTTATTCATTGGTTCTGTGTTATTATAGTAGAGCCATTTGTTGAACAATAAAAAAGAATCAGTTGGTTTGTTATTTGATGTTCGTCGATTAAGCCTTGTCATCAAACATGAATCGGTCTGATAAATCCTTCCTGAAGTGAAATCAATGTCTCGGTTGATGTGATTTCGGGTATTGATTGAATTTTTTCAATAATCAAATTCTTCAAATGATCGTTGTCCCGGGTATATACTTTAGCCAGAAGCGAATATTTACCTGAAATATGATGACATTCCACAATTTCTTCAATTTCTCTGATTTTCTGAAATACCTCTTCGTGTGTGCGCGTTGAAGTGAGATTGATTTGAATGCCAATAAAAGCGCATGTGAGCAATCCCAGTGCTTTTGGACTAAGTATCAGTTCCGAGGCTTTGATAATTCCAGCATCTTCAAGTCTTTGTATTCTTTGGTGTATCAATGCTCCCGAAACCCCGCAGTTTCTCGCTATTTCAAGATATGGTGTGCGGGCATTGTTTACTAAATGTGAAATAATGTTTTTGTCGAGACTGTCAATCTGATAGTTTTTCATAGAAAATAGAGGTGTTAAATTATAGAACATTGCAAAAGTACGAAATAAAGTTTTAAAGTATAAGTTAAAATGAGAAAAAATGTTAAAAGTGTAACTAATAGCATTGAAATTATGGAAAAATGATAATTTTGCTGTTCAAAAATCAACTCATTAAAGCTTAAAGATATGAAAAAAGATCCTGCAACAAACATTCAGTATTTAAATCAATTTGGTGAATTTGGAGGAGTGAATCCATCCATCACTGATTCAGCCACTTATACTTTTATGGAAGCCAAAACCATGCTTGATACATTTCATGGTGAAGCAGAAGGTTGTTTTCTGTATTCAAGACACTGGAATCCCAGCAATAAGTATCTGTCAGATGCCCTTGCAGCAATGGAAGGCACACCCTCGGCATGGGTTACTGCTTCAGGTATGGCTGCCATCACAAACACAATTTTACAGTTATGTAATACAGGCGATCATATTGTAACCAGCATTACAACTTATGGTGGAACTTTTGCTTTTCTGAACAATTATCTGAAAAAATTCAATATAGAAGTGAGTTTTGTAAATATTGATGATCTTGAAAGTGTGAAAAACGCAATCAAACAAAATACAAAACTCATTTATACAGAAACTATGACCAATCCTATGCTTCAGATATCTGATATTCCCTCTCTCGCTGCAATGGCAAACGAGGCAGGAATCAAATTGGTTGTTGACAATACTTTTACTCCGATGATTGTTTCTCCATATAAGCTGGGAGCGCATATTGTTGTTTATAGTATGACAAAGTTTATTAACGGAAAGAATGATTGTGTTGCAGGTGCAATTTGTGCCGATGAGGATTTTATAATGCAGTTGAGTGATGTGAACAAAGGAACATCAATGTTGCTTGGTCCGGTACTTGATCCATTACGTTCTTCAAGTATTCTCAAAAATCTCCATACACTGCACATCAGAATGCAGAAACATAGTGAAAATGCTATGTTTTTGGCTAAAAAGTTTAAAGAAATCGGCATGAAATGTAATTATCCCGGATTGACAGATCATAGAAATCATGAATTATTCAATAAAATCATGAACAAAAGTTTTGGTTTTGGAGGAATGATTTCAATTGACATGGAAACAGCGGAAAAGGCAAATATACTGATGGAGCTCATGCAAAAGGAGGGCGTCGGATATCTTGCTGTGAGTCTTGGATATTTTAAAACATTATTCAGCAATTCAGGTAAAAGTACTTCCTCCGAAGTTCCTGAAGATCTTCAGCGCCAAATGGGCATGTCTGAGGGTCTTGTAAGATTCTCGGTGGGACTTGATCATGACATAGAACTCACTTTTGAAAAAATTCGAACATGTTATAGCAGTTTGTAAAGTAATGTTGAAACATGTAGTTCCTGTGGAAAATTGGTTATCAGCAAGATTTTTGCAGGTGCAGAGATAAAGATTGACATAGTTCACCTTACTGCAGGAATGAATTTTATCTGTTTTGAAATGATTCCTTAGGGGTTTGTTTTAATAAAAGAGTAGATAAATTATCTCACCAAAGTGATGTTCCCTGATTTGACTGTTTCTGTATTGTTTGTAAATTTCACCTTCAAAACATAACTATATGATCCATCGGGGCATGCTTTGCCTTTAAACGTTCCGTCCCATCCATTCGTGGAGTTTGAACTCTCATACATTTTCTGCCCCCAACGGTTGAAAATTATAAATTCCATATGGCTGATTCCTTCACCTCTCACAAAAAGGATGTCATTTTCTCCGTCTCCATTTGGAGAAAAGACATTTGGAACCCATACGTGAGGGGTACTGCAGTCATCAATTCCGCTTAAAATTATAATTGACCCTGCTGTTGTGCAATTGTTTTGGTCTGAAATTGTATAGGAATATTCTCCGGGATCCAAATTTAACAGACTGACAGAAGAGCCACCAATGCTCCAGACAATGATATATGGGCTTGTACCCCCGGAAATATCCAGCTGAGCAGTTCCGTCTGCTGCTCCAATACAGGTTTCATCTGTATGTGATGTCACAGCAAGAGGCACTTCATTAACTACAATTGTTTGAGTGGCAGTGTCTCCGCAAAGATCAGATATTGAGTATGTTATGATGTGAGAGCCTGTCCCTGCATTTGATGGATTAAACAAGCCAGTAGAACTTATGCCGTTTCCTGACCACATTCCTCCGCCATCAGTAGCAGTAAATTGTTCAGGAGCATCATTCTCACAAAATGGTCCTGTGGTTAATATTGTTGCGTCGAAATTATCAATGAAAGTGACTAATATTGAGTCAGATCCCTGGCAACCGTAATTGTCGGTGACTGTAACTGAGTAAGTTCCTCCTGTTGTTACGTCAATGGTTTGTGTGTTTCCTGAAGGATTCCACTGGTAATGTGAAAACCCTGTTCCGGCATCAAGGATTGCCACTTCACCGTCACACATGTTTATGTCAGAGCCAAGGTCAACAACCGGATTTGGAACAATGCTCACCTGAATTGTATCAGTGTCATAACAGCCGTCAACGGTTATTTCAACCCAGTATGTGCCCGATGAAGTAACTGTCAGGTTAGAATTTGTTGACATGTCACTCCAAAGGTAAGTGGCTCCGGGATATGATGCATCAAGAGAGAGATTATTGCCCTGGCAAAGGATAGTGTCGTTTCCAAGATTTACCAAATCTTGTGGGTGAAAATCAATATGGATTGTATCAACACCCACGCAACCTACATCATCAACAACAACCCAGTAAGTTCCGGGCAGTGTAACTTGAAAAGTTGGATTGGTTGAATTGTCATGCCAAAGATATGTTGCTCCGGGTGAAGTTGCATCCAGCAGTAGTGAATTACCATAACATAAAGTTGTATCATTGCCAAGATTTACCTGAATTCCTGCCTGAGAAGCGGGTGGATTAATTAAATGTGTGATAAGGTTTTCCATAAGCAGGGCAGCCTGAGAACTAAACGTTCTTATCCAGTCCTGATCAGCAGTTGTCATAATTGTGCCATGTGCAGGATTAACAGGGATGTACTGAAATCCATGATAACCACCACCGTATTCAAGCATATTAATGGTATTGCAATCTCCTGTGCCTGAATATGAATACCAAAAATCGGGAAGAGTTGCTACAGTGTTGTTTGTTGTCGCATATGTGCCCAAAATATTCATGGGAATCAAATCGCCGGAAAAAGCTGATGTCCACGAGAAACTTCCCCCCAAAGAACTAATAATTGAAGCAAATGCCTGATTTGTTGAATAAGTAGAAAGATACTCAGACTGAAGATACACAGGTTTACCGGTTTGAAGAAACTGTAGTATAGTTGAAACCCTTAATGGCGACAATGCAATGACTCCTGATGAAACAATCAAAATATCAGTGGTTGCAAAAAAAGTTGTGTTGTCAAGTATTGTCTGTGGTTCTATTTGAGCTGTATGTCCCATCCCTGTTGCTACTGATAACCAATGGGAGTCCATTGTATGCCCTGAATTAGCAGATTGGCTTTCCACAATTGTGATGTGAAGAGAAAAGCAAATATTTACATGCAGAATTATGGATAAAAGTAATATTGATTTCTTCATTTGTTCTGTATTTAATTATTTGAAAAACAAATACGTCACACGGCCATCTAAAAAACCAAAGTCACAACCCCCTCAAAAACTTGCTGAAGGCCTCCAAGTGTCACTGTAATTTTATATACATATACACCGGTTGGAACAATCTTTCCTCCAGAATCAGGCGAA
>CAZGIW010000137.1:0-1336 GCA_964526285.1 uncultured Bacteroidales bacterium
TTTAAAGAACAATAATTTCAGTTGATATGAAAAAGATGTTTATTGTTGGCATAATTGCCTGTATTTCCATGTTTCAGAGCAAATCACAAACTGCTTCTGGTGATTTTTTCTTTTCTGTTTACTATGAAACCACAAGCACTGATAGTCTTGTGTATGATTCTCTTTGCAACAGAATTTGCAAAATTGTGTTTGAAGACATCTCTGATATTGCAAAAATTCATGTTCAGGTGGGTACTGACGAAGATTTGTCTGATATATTATATCATGCTTTCGATTTTGATGTTACATCAGGATTGCCGGCTGGATTAGCTTTTAGCAGAATCAACAATGAGGTGTATCTGATTTTGCATCAAACATATACAACCGACACCTATTTCTACCATGTTTGGGTTGAAGATCCGTTGGGCAATGTTTCAATTATTCGTAAGTGGAATTAAAAAAAAAGAACCATGAAAAAGAATCTGTTTTTTTTGTTTTTTGTGATTTTTGTAAGTTCGTTACAAGGACAAATTATTATCCCTGATACAATATATCCGTCAAAAGATGCTGTTGTTTCCTCCACTTCAATTGATTCAAATCTGGGCGATGTAGATATTCTCAGATGTTATATATACAGCAACAGAATTGCAATTTTTGAACGGTCTTATATTGCTTTTGATTTTTCATTCATTCCTGACTATGCTGATGTATTAGCTGCCGACTTTCATTTGTTTGGCATGGGACATCTGGGTAAAAACCAAAGCTATCTGCAGCTTGTGATAGAAGATTGGGATGAATACTTAATAACCTACAGAAACCAACCGGCTGCAAAAGAATACATTGGCCAGTTGCCACAATCTTATGATCCTTACGAAAATTATATTGTTGATTTGAAACAAGCCACTCAGTACTGGGTAAACAAACCCTGGCTGAATTTTGGAATGTTGCTAAGATTGGGTTCTGTTGATCTTGGGGGGCAAAATGGTTTGTTTTTCGGTTCCAGAGAATTTACAGACCCTGCAAAAAGACCATTTATTGTTATCAAGTATGAATTGCCAAAAGTGCCTGAAACACAAGTAAAAAGTTCAATTTGCCATTTAGATTCAGTGAATGAATTTTCAATAATTGCAGCCGATTATATACACGGAGCCAGTCTTTATGAATTTGAAATTTCACAGTTAAGCACAGGAAGCACATTTAATGTCATAAAAAACGAAAATCAGTTTCATTTGTATGAATTGAACATACCAAATATTGATGGAGAAACATTTCACATAAGAGCAAGGGCAAATATAAACGGAAACTGGGGCGATTTCGGTACAAAATGCGAACTTACAGTAAAAAACCAACAAAACGT
>CAZGIW010000137.1:1436-5934 GCA_964526285.1 uncultured Bacteroidales bacterium
AACTACATTGAAATCGACAGAGGAGGAATAACTTCTCTTGATACAACATCTTTCATCTTAAATTTTCCATCGCTTGCGATCAATTCAGGAGAGAACTTACCTGCTGCGAATGCATTTGTAAACACCACAGTAACAAGAGTTTTCAAATACATAAATACAAGCAACACTCCATTTAGGGGTGATTTTGAATTTAACGACACAACACTGACTGGAATTAATCAAACAGCTGTAAAATTTGTTAGCATTGGAACACTGAATACAACAGGTGTTTCTGTAATATCATCCTCTGTTACAGACACTGAAGCAAGAATCAGGCTTCGGGTAGATAGTCTTGGATATATGGACACTTTGTATATTGAGGAAACAGTTATACTATCGGGATGTCCTGAAGGGGCAAACAATCAAACAGTTTTTTGGGCTAATTATGGATGCTATGATGATTTGAATTTATGTAATACAGCGTCTGCTGGATTTACACACACTCATGTTAATAAAGACCCTACAGACTACATAAAACTTTCATATAAACTTTTGACAACCGGATATCCTGCTTGTTGGTCCGATCCTCAAGTGAGAGAATTTGAGTTCAGAAATACTGGGCTGGGAGTTGTTGACTCAATAAAAATCAATTTATTATCAAAAATTTTATGGGCATTATCCTTAACTGAAAATGACTTATCATCAGTGCAAATTTTCGATTCAGGAAATAACCCAATTACAAATTACTCATTAATTATTGAAAATCATCAAATAGTGCAGGGAGACACTGCGTATATTATGAAAATTACTGTTTTTGAACCATTGCAACCTGATGATTACTTGATTTTCCGATATAATGAGCTTATTCATTGTGTTGACACTTCGGATTACGATATGTTTTTCAACAATCAAACAATGATGCATCAGGAGGGTTTTCCCTTTGTTACATTTTATCATGCATGTGAAACTATAACAAAAAGCTATGATACAACTGAATATGGAAATCAAACATGGGTGCAATATAATTCATTTAATCAATTTTATTATTCATTTAACAGCACTTTATTGGATGGGCAACAAGCCTGGGAAACCATAAAATCTGCCAAGCCATTGTGGCTTGCCGTATGGTTTGGACATACATATTTTGGACATCCCTCTAGATATGGATTTATTTTTGACCCGGCTGAGGTAAGACTTTTGGTAAAGCTAGATATTGAAAACGGACTTGATCTTGTTGCAGATAGTCTTTATCTCGTTTCTGACTATGATACAAATTTTAGAATTTATCCAGATCTAATTAGTTACCAATACACCGGTATTCCTGCAGTAAGTGGAAACGGAACAAAAATAGAAGCATATTTTTCTATTCCCGATTCATTTTACTCTTATGGCCCGCCCCTATTGTGGGCGGGAGTGCCAAGTGGACGATTCCATGCAAATCCAGAACAACATTACATTGATTTTTTTGACAAAGCCAATGTAAGATTTTTGGTTGAGGCAAATTGCACCTATGCTCCACCAACCAGAGCAAAAATTGAACAGGAGTTTTTCTTTATCCCCAATAATTCATGCATTGATGATTGCAGGTTGCCACTCTCAAAAGCACAAAACAGCATTTTTATCAACTGCCCCGGCTGTGTTTTGCCTGGCTGGAATTTGTCCGATATGAATATTGAAAGAATTAACTTTGGCTTTGAAGACAACAACAATAATAATTTCCCCGACTCTTACCCAATGAATCCTGCAGACCCAAACATTGCAAAAAACAAACATGCAATGCAGGGTGATACTCTTAAAATTTCACTAAACGGACATACTTCTGATGGAGATTGGGCTGTTCATCCTGTTTCAGGAGATACTGTTTTTCTTGGATTCTCAACCATCGGTTTTGATTTTACATATGGTCAGCTTGCTCTGCAGGGTGATGTTATTGATAAATTGAGATTTATCGGAGGAGAAATTACTATTACAGATGAAAATAACGATTCAAACATAGTTCAATTACCAGCCTCTGTTGCAACACCTTACTACAACGGACTTGCCATTAGTCTTGACATTGATACATTAAACACTTATTGCCAGTCTCCGCCATTATCCTTTGATAAATTCTGGTATCCCAATGATGCTCAAATGGTTTTATATTTTGTAGTGGATTCTAATCTCAATCAGGGTACCGGAGGTTTAAACACACATTTTTCAACAGAAGAAATTAATGCAAAATTCTGGATGTCAGGTGCTACTTTTTCTGGTATTGAAAATGGTACTGATGCTAATGTGGAACTGCAAGATAATATTAATTATTTCTTTGATGCCTGGGAGAACGACACGCTTTTCAAATATCTTTTCTGGTGCACCGGAAGTGCTGCAAGTTTTCTCGCAATCGGCCATGACTTTGCTCACAAAGATGTTTCTATTAATGCCTCCTATTTTGAACATCCTTTATATATGTTTAAAGGTTGGGATCCTTGTTATAATTATATAGAAACAGAAATCCAAACTGAAGTTGGAAGTCCATTAATAAATGACCAACAATTGCCATGGAACTCTTTTTCCTATGAATTACGCAATTTATGGATGCTTGACACAGTGGAACTTTTTTTCCCTAATGGATATACAATTGACAATATAATTTTTGCTACAACTCAGTTAACATCAGATGGACAGGGGGGAGCAGCTTATTATACTTGCAATCATTATTACATGCCATCATTTTACATCTATGACCTGAACAATGCTAGTTTTAGCAGCAATTCTGTAACAATATATCCCTCAGCTCATTTGGATGAAATAATTCAATTCCCCGGATGTCTTGGTCCAAACAATAGTGTGTATGCTGCATGGGATGAAACAAAAAGATACAGATTGTATTTTATTCTAAAAAACAACAACTGTGACCCTCCTGCAGAATATGTTGTTCAGCAGGATGAGTTTCCTTTAATTACTCACTGGAGTAATTTTCCGGGATCAGTGACAGGAGATACAGTAATTACTGAGTACATTAAATACGGACAAGTTTTCACTAAACCCACTGCTGAACTCATCGTTGATAATCATTCTCTTTTTCAGGATTACGGAACATTTAATCTTCAATGGGATATTGACATTAGCACTCTTGAGCATAGTCCGGCAAATGCAAGCTGGGACGCAATTGTAAGAGAAAAAGCAATGAATACTTTTTTGTATTTCGAATCACCTAACAATACAATAACAATTAATGATGTGAGATTTCTACCATCAAACACTTCAGTTCCTGTTGTTGGAACTTTTGCCGGCAATAACATATTTGGGTTGGATGCAGTTGGAAACGATAACGGGTATATATGGTATGCGAAAGGAAAAAAAGTAAGGGTTTCTGCAACAATTGACTGTTCTTCTGGTCAGCTATCAGATTCTGTCAAAGTGTATGCAGGGTGGAATTGCTACAACTATCCCGACAGCTCAATTTATGATGTGTGTTTTCTGGATTCATCAGTTGTAAAATTTAATGTTATTCATCCAGGTCTTGTTGCCAATCTTCAAATGGATTCAGTTGCAGATATTTGCAATGAATTTGAAGTAAGAATACCACTTTATGCAACAGGCATTGGTAAAGTAAAGAATATAAAAATCAAACTTGAACTGCCTTCTTCATCAGAATATTCATATGTTAATAATTCAGCTCACTTCATCAGAAACAATAATACTGTTTATCATGAGCCAGATCTACTTTATGTGGATTCCCTTATTTGGCTGTTAGATAATGTTGGAATCATGAATAATTTTGAAACAACAAATGCATTGATGAAACTGCACTTATTGGCAGGTTGTGATTTAGAAAACAGTCAGATAAAATTTACAATATCAGCCGAAAATTATTGCGGAAATCCAATTGGCCCTTTTCAACTTTATGGAAAACCTGACACAATCAATATTGAATTTCTTAAGGATTCTCTCGAAATTAATGTGGCTGTGGAACCTCTCCATAGCTGCGGCGACAGCCTGCTTGTGGAAGTTACTTATACTAATCTTGCTGCAAACCCAACTTCTGCATTTAATTTTGTGGAGGTTGTTTTGCCCAATCCTTTTCAGTGGCTTGCAGGTGATGTTTACGACTCACAAACCGTGAACTCCTATTATTATAATGTATTAGCTGGTTTAAATCCAGGTCAAACCCACACTATAAGTTTTTATATTTCTGCAAACGGACAAACTCTGCAATCTCCAATGTTTGTTACTGCCCATGCTTATGTTAATCAATATACTGTCTGCAACACAGATACTTGTGAAGGCTCTGTTTCATTTATTAGTGATTCTGATTCAACTGAAATTATTTTTTCCGAACCTGTTTTTTCCATTGTACCAACTCATGAAACATGCTTAGGAGATGCAAATGGATCAGCTATTGTGGATATTTTATCTGGCAATTCTCCTTTCTCTTATTTATGGTCAACAAACGAAACAACAAGTTCAATCTCCAACCTCACTGCAGGCACATATTGGGTTACTTTAACCGATGGATACGGATGTTCATATTCCGATT
>CAZGIW010000138.1:0-5721 GCA_964526285.1 uncultured Bacteroidales bacterium
AATAAAAATTATAAAAAAGACATATAAAAAAACTTAAAAACAAATTCCCAAAACGAAAATATTCACATAATTTAGCTTTATTAAAAAACCAAAAAGACAGTTTTCAATGATGTTTTGTTTTTCGTGAAACAGTGCTTCCTGAAGTCGTTGGGTTTCTTTGTTGTGAGGATTATAGCTAAAAAATTCGCCATTTTCGTCTGTGATTATCAATTCGTCGTTTTCAACCAAAAAATCATATTCCTTCATGCGCCTGCCTTCACGGTCGGTGAGAATTTTCAAGTCATGTTTAATAGCAATAATCTCATTGAGCGCCGACACCAGAAAATGCCCCGAACCCACTGCGGGGTCGCAAATTTTAATTGAATTGATGATTTTGTTTGCTTCAAATATTGAAAATGGCCGATCTTTTCCAATGTTTTCATAAATATCGTCCAGAGTTTGAAAGTGCATCTGATTATGCGCAGAACTTTGGGGCGCTTCAGGTTTACCGTGACATTCTCCCCTCTCGAGAGGCGACTTTTGGGTAAGTGCTTCGTTGAATTTCTGAACCACTGCTTTTCTGATGGTTTCGCGGCACATATACATGGTGATGAAACCGGGAGTGAAAAACGAGCCGTCTTTGTAGCCGTTTATTTTTTCGAAAATCAAACCCAAAACCGAAGCATTGATGAGTGTTTTGTTGTCTTCCTGAATTTCTTCCGATCCTTCGCTGCTAAAATCATATG
Source organism: uncultured Bacteroidales bacterium (assembly GCA_964526285.1). Classification (GTDB taxonomy): domain Bacteria; phylum Bacteroidota; class Bacteroidia; order Bacteroidales; family DTU049; genus CAYMAZ01. Next base: position 726 of record CAZGIW010000138.1, read on the forward strand.
CATCAAGAAAAGCAAAAAGATATTCAAGAGTTGTGATTTCTCCCGAACGTTTTTTTCCGCTGCTGTCTTTCAACACTGTTGTAGAAAGCACCGGAATTTTTTCATCGTCAGACAAATTGCTGATTAAAAGTGTTTTATGCTCAAGCTCATTGGGTTCAAAAAGCGATGAATTCAAAAACGGCACTTTTGCATAGGTTTCTTTCACCTTCATGTTTCTGTCTTCGGGTATTTTTGCCAAAACCTGAAAAAACAAAGTGTTCAGTTCATCATAATTGCGGATAAGGTCTGAATTGAGAAAAGCATATTCTTTGTTGCCTTTGTGATATTTGATGAGTTGTGCTTCGAGCAGTTTCAGAAACAAAACTCTGTTCATCCAAGTGATTGAGAGTTCCAGCCCCACTGCAAAAAGTTTATCCTGTTGTGTTGCCCCATATTGCGAAGGATTATCCAGACGACCAATTTTGTCGAGGCTATCGAGCTGAATGATGGCATTTTCAAGTATTGACCCATAGTTTCTGTCTTTTTCGGCCTTTCTTTCAATAATTTTTTTGCTTCCGTCTTTGGTTTCAGTGAGTCCTATTATATGAAGCAGTTCGGTGTAAAATCGCTTGTCAAGACTGTTGCTGTCGTTGGCAAAGGGAAGTTTTAAAAGATGCTGGGGCGAAAGAAGTTTAAAAAGCACAATGAGTTTGTTGTCATCGGAAGGATCATTGTTTTTCAGAGCTTTTTCATAATCTCCAAGATAAAAATATGTGAATTCAATTTCATGAGTTATGCTTTCCACATAGGGAGTGGCAATCTGCTTATAGAAGAAATCGGTTTTGGTGTCAGCCAGTCTACCTTCTTCAAAATCGGTAAATTGTTTCACAAATTGTTTGTTTTGAGCAAACAACCGTTCAAAAACTGATGCATCAAAAATGAACCATTCGTTCATGTTTGTGGCTATGAGGTGTTTAACTTCGAGATTTTTATTTGAAATTCGTTCTCTGAGGTAATAAAGAATAAGTTCGTGAAAAGCTTTGGCATTAATATTTTGAGGGCTCAGCATTTCGGCTTTGTTTCCTTGCTTTTTTGCTTCAATGATTACACCAACTGTGGAGTTTGCATCTTGTCCGTTGTGAATAACAAGATCATTTCTGCCTTTGGTATTGATAAAATGTTTGTCTTTATAGTAGGTGTCTTTCAGGAAGTCAGAAATTAGGTTTTTATGAAATTCTTCAGATTCATTTTCGTTGCTGGCACCAATCAATTTCAAAAGGTGGGTTTTGAAACCTTCAATTTCAGATCTGCCAGGTTTCACTTTTAAAAAGGCTTTGTTGAGTGCCTTGCGCGGAGTAAATTGCTTTAATATCATTCTATAAATGCATTGAAAAATTCGGAGGGTTAAAATTACAAATTTATCCATTAAGTTGAGCTGAGTTATAAAAGATTTATGAACCAAATTGTCGTACAAAAAGTAAAGAGCTCATCTTTCAAGGTTTTTGAGATCAAAGCAGCATTGATAAACCATCTCTCAGTCAGCAATTTTAAAGAAAACCTAATCGCTAACAAATTTTGCAACTGCTCACCACTATAAAACATCGCAGTTTTCTTAGCCACTCCCATCGGGATTCCTATGGAAGAATTCTCCAATAAACACGAATATTACCTGCTATGCAATACAAAAGGCTTCTACTCTGTAGTAAAATCAACTGCGTTGATTTTCGTTTGTTTTGTCTCAACTGTTTCAGAAAACAAGTTTTCTTCACAGCTGATTCAAAACAATCAAAACCTTTTGTATTGCTTAAAATTTCTGCAAACACGAAAAATTTGTCAAATAAATTTCTATTGTGATTTGCAAAAAAAAATTTCTGCAAAAGCCATTTTAAACCAAAGCAAATCTGAGCCTTCAGATTTGCTTTTACACAGTTTCAAATTTTGACAGAGAAAGCTTGCTTTCAAGTTGTCAGAATTTGAAATTGTGTAATGGCTTTTGCAGAACAACAAGATTATTCGTGAAAATTCGTGAATTTGTGGCTTATAAAAAATTGTGCTGAGCAGTTACCTGATTTTTATTTACTTTTGCATGTTTACTTTCCCTATAAAAAAAAATTACACATATATAATTTATGAATATAATTTAAATTTTATGAAACGACTATCCTTCATTTTCTTGATTCTATGTGCAATACAAATCCAGGCAGCCATTATTTATGTAAAACATGATGCCACAGGTTTAAACAACGGCACATCATGGACAAATGCCTATACAGACCTTGAGATGGCAATGCTTTTTGCCATGAGCGGCGATGAAATATGGGTTGCACGTGGCACATACTATACATCTGCATCCAATGACAGGTCGTCCTCTTTTGTTATTAATAACGGGGTAAAATTATATGGTAATTTCTTTGGCAACGAAACAAGCATATCACAGAGAACAGATTTGATTCCGGATGCAACGGGAGCAGACAGAACAAACGAAACAATTCTCTCGGGTGATATTGGTGTCCCGGGGGATAACTCGGATAATGCCAATCATGTGTTTTACATAACAGGCAACACTCTGCCAATTATCATTGACGGTGTGAAAATTACCGACGGAAATGCAATTCTTACTGTGGGAAAAGGCAAAGGCGGCGGCATTTATATGGAAAATGTGGGAGATGTAATACTGAGCAACATCATTGTAATGAACAATTATGCAATGGCCGGACTTGATGGCAAAGGTGCCGGAATATTTGCAAATAATGCTACTTCTTTTATTTTGGAAAACTCTGTTGTAATTAACAACAACCTGATTGACGACACTTCTGTTTCAGGCAACTCCAATTATTATGGTGGAGGATTGTATGTTAATTGTCCTCAAAATCAGATTTTAAATTCATACATTAATGCAAACTTCATTTCGTCATCAAGGTCCAATAGTTATGGCGGAGGTATATATGTTGAAAACAGTATCAGCACATACATCACAAACAGTGAAATCAAAAACAATGTCATATCAAGCACCAACACCAGTGCAAACAAAAACTTCAGAGGAGGAGGTATTGCTTGTTATGGCGGAAGCACTTCTGTTATAGATGCAAATAATTCTTTGTTTACGGGAAACAACTTCACTGTAGCAAGAGGAAATACCTGGGGTGTAGGTGTATTTTTCTCTGCAGACACTCTGAAAGTTTCAGAATGTTTGTTTAATGAAAACACCACAGATAATAACTCGACTGTGGTTGTCAGTAATATGGGTGGCGGCATGTATGCAACAGTTGCCAGAAAAACAACCATCAGCGATTCAGAGTTTAATCTCAACAGGATTACTGGAAGAAATGCACATGGCGGGGGGTTATATCTCTTCTCATCATCTGCCGACACGTCAACTGTAAGCAATTGCACTTTCTTAGAAAATATTTTACAATCTTCAGGGTGCTATGATGGAAATGTTATTGGTGGTGGCATGTTGGCCAGCATTAGAGTAATCATAACTGATTGTGAATTCAATAATAATTCAATTTCTGTCAACTCAACTTCAACCTCAGCATCATTAAGCGGAACATCATATGCATATGGCGGTGGAATTACTTCATATCTATTTACTGATATCAGAAATTCTCAATTAAATAATAATTCCGCAGTGTCAATTCACACTTATAATGTGAATAATTTTATGACTTTCCCAAATATGACTTCACGTGCCTACGGTGGAGGAATATATTCAACATCCAAACTGCTGCTGACAAATTCACAAATCAACAACAATATTGCTCAAGCAAACATAAGTTCAGTTTATATATGGGCATCTTATTTTAACGGATACGCTTTTGGAGGGGGTGTCCATAATGAATTTACCACTTCAGGGCAAAAAAGTCTTGTTGCTGATTGCTCTGTTAACAACAATTCTGCAACAACAAATATGAATCTTGCCAATGGTTCAGTAAGAGGCGGAGGAATTTATGCAAGAAATATGGATGTGTTAAGAAATAGCATTGCATCCAATGAAACATACATCAACCTTTCTGTAAATGGTGGACTTAATCAGGGCGGCGGCATGTATCACGACGGAAGGGGAAATGTGTATCATAATTACATCTCAAACAACAAAGCTTTGGCAAGCACTGCTTTTATGAGCGGTGGATATACTTCATATTCATACGGCGGCGGCATATATACAAATTCAATTGACAGTATTTCAAATTGCCAAATTGATAATAACAAAGTTGAAGCAAGAAATACTGCGCATGGTGGGGGAATTTATAATATTGGTGCTTCAAAGTTCTCAAATATGACAATCGCGCAAAATTCTTCTTATAGCGAAACCAGCGCCAATGAAGGTAGCGGTGTTTATACAAACAATACAAATGCTCAAATGCTCAATTCAATTATTTATTTCAATGAGAGCATGAATTATTTTGACCAAACAACAAACTCACTTGTAAGAAATTGTGTTATACAATCTTATCAAAGTGGTGGGACAAATTTTAATATCAACCCAATGTTTGTGGATACTGCTGCAAATAATTACAGGGTGAGTCCTGCTTCAATTGCTGTGGACAGAGGTGATTCAAATTATATCCCCCCAACTGTGCTTTATGACCTGGACGGTAACGATAGAATTTCAGACATCAACGTGGATATGGGATGTTTTGAAATTGACCTGTGCAAATCTTATACTTCAATTTATGAGACTATTTGCGAAGGAGATATGTATGTTTTTAATAGTCAGAACCTTACAATTTCCGGTGTTTACAAAGATACTCTCATCAATGTGGCTCTGTGCGACAGTATTATCACTCTTTATCTGACAGTAAGCCCTGCCACTGCGTCAAGCATCACCGAAACGGTGTGCGACAGCTACACAGCGCCCGATGGCGTGGTTTACACCACTTCCGGAATAAAAACGGCGGTCATTCCCAATGCGGCAGGTTGCGACAGCACAATTACAATCAATCTCACGGTAAATCAAAGCACTGCGTCAAGCATCACCGAAACGGTGTGCGACAGCTACACAGCGCCCGATGGC
>CAZGIW010000139.1:0-5666 GCA_964526285.1 uncultured Bacteroidales bacterium
GGGGATTTTGAAACGGCTTAGCCTTGCAATGGCGTTTTTCGGTATACGTTTGCGATGCGCGTATTATCATCCGAAGTTAACGAAGTAAACGAAGGATGGTAACGTTTTACGTTTATCGTATAACGGCCGATCACCGAACAGCGCAGCCGATACTAGCATCGCAACCCAACACCTTATAACGCAAAAAACAGATTATTGCCAGCAGATTTAATTTTGACACAGATTCAAATTTTGATAGAGAAAGCTTGCTTTCAAATATAACAGAATTTGAATCTGTGTGATGGCTTTTGCAGAATCAACAGGGATATTCGTGTTTATTTGTGAATTCTTCCAAAGGAATCCCGATCCCAACTTGTCCCTATTTATCACGATGTGATGGGAGCGGGAAGCCGATGGCTTGGGAGTGGCTTATAAATAGTGCTGAGCAGTTACAAAAAAATTATCCCTGTTCATTTTTGCAACAACATTTTCAAAAAACTGATTGGTTTTAAAATTTTCAAAACCATTGCACTGAGCAACACAACCAAGCCTGTTGACACAAATGTTAACAAGATATTTTCAATGTAAAGATGCGCAGCATACATAACACTCACGACTATTAAAATATGAAGAAACAGTTTGAGAATAAAACTAAAATCGGTTTTCATTCTGAAAAGCAAAACCACATAGATGAGCTGGAGTATGGCTGTAATTGCCTGGGTTGTCAGTGAAACAACAGCAGCACCTTCGGCTTTATATTGAGGAATAATAATAATATTAAGTAAAACATTGAGCATCATTCCGGAGAAGGCAATAATATTAAGTTTTTTCAGACTACCATTGGCTGTAAGCAGGGTTCCGAACACATAGGTTGTGGAAATGGGGATGAAACAAAACATGAGAACGCGAAACACATCTGACGATTCAATTGCATGGCTGTGATACATCATGTCCATAATCTGATGACTGTTAAAAGAACAAAACAGTGCAATGAATGTTGAAAAAACAAACAAAAGGCTGAATGAAATCCTTATAATGGGTAAAATATTTTCTTTTACTTTGAGCATTTTTGAAAAAAGAGGCAACAGAATTACAGCAAAAAGATAAGCAATCATATTGAAGGCGTCCAGCAAACGATATGCAGCAGCATACACCCCAGCCTGTTTGTTTCCATCGGGCAACATTCGTTCAAGCATCACTGAATCAATCCGGTTGTAAAATGTCATGAGTAAAATCAGCAATGCAAAGGGGAAACTTTGTTTGAGGATGAGCATAAAAAACGGAATATTCCAGTTGGGCTTTTTAAACTTCGCCTTTGTTGCAACTATAAGAAAGCAAATAAAAAAGGTGAAAACATATGCAAGCGTTTGAGCGTACAAAAACCATTCAATACGAAAATTCCCTTCAAAGAAATTACCCCAAATCAAAACAGAACAAAAAGCAATCATCAACAATCTGTCAAGAACCGAAAGAAGACTGTCGGTTTTAAACAACTGAAGCCCTGAAATATTTGAACGCAGATAAAGAATAAAAGAAAGTAAAAACTGATTCACAGACAGAAGTAACAAAAAGTGAAATTGCCTGCTGTCATATCCAATAAAATAGCCAGTTGTGAATGTTGCCAGTATATATAATCCGGCAAGCATAAACTTGAGTATTGAAATCCCTGAAAAATGTTTCTGCAGCAAATGTGAATTTTGCGCAATGTTACGGTTGTTGAAATTGGTTATTCCAAGATCCAGAAGAATATTAAACAGAAATGAGAAATTGAGCATTGCAAAATAAAACCCATATTCTGAAGGCCCTGTCATATTCTGCACAGTTCTGTCTATCCCCAGAATCCAAACTGGCTTCACAATCAGATTCACTCCCAGGAGGATAAGCAAACTTGTAAGAAATTTTTTTTGCATGGATGTGCCTTAAATATCTCAACGGAGAATATGCGGCAAAATTACTTTTTTTTCCTGTTTTAGCTAATAATCTTTTGAGTTTCATCGCAATTGTAAATTAATACTATTTTTGCAAATAGATAAACACATGACTCAAGCGTTGTTTCAATGAAAATAGCTGTCAATACTCGTCTTTTGCGATCGGAAAGAATGACCGGAATCGAGTTGTTCACTCTTGAGACTATGAGTCGTATTGCTAAGGCCCATCCCGAGCACACGTTTTATTATCTTTTTGACCGTCCATACAACAGTAAATTCATTACATCAGACAATATTGTACCTGTTGTAATTAAACCTAAATCATACTACAGAGCTTTTCATTTGAAATTCTGGTTTGAATATATTCTACCAAAAGCACTGAAAAAAATCAACCCTGATTTGTTGATTTCTCCCGACAGCATGATGTCTCTTTCATCTGATGTCCCTGCATTTATTGTTATTCATGACATCAACTTCGAGCATTATCCAAAACACCTTCCCCGTGGCATTTCTCGTTTCCTCCGAAAATACACTCCGCAATATGTACACAAAGCCCAACGTATTGCCACAGTATCTGAGTTTTCAAAATCTGATCTAATATCTCAATATAATACTGACCCAGATAAAATTGATGTGGTTTGGAATGGCGCAAATGTGAATTACAAACCTCTTTCAGCAGAAGAAAAACAGGCAGTCAGAAATCAATTCACATCAGGAATTCCTTATTTCTTGTTTATTGGCACCATTCTTCCACGCAAAAATTTGGCAAATCAACTGAAGGCATACGGCATCTTCAGAGAGAAATCTCAAAAGATGCAAAAATTTCTTATTGTTGGAGACAAGTGGATTTGGGATAAGGAACTTCAAAAAGCATGGGAATCATGCCCATATAAAGAAGATGTAATTTTTGTGGGTCGTCTTGACTCTGACACTTTGGGTAAAGTTATTTCTGCAGCAACAGCTCTTATGTATGTGTCATTATTTGAAGGTTTCGGCATTCCCATCCTTGAAGCGTTTTATGCTGGCACCCCTGTAATAACTGCCAATGTCACATCCATGCCTGAAGTGGCCGGTGATGCAGCTCTTTGTGTTGATCCACTTCAACCGGAAGAAATTGCTGAAGCAATGAAAAAAATAGAAGAAGATAAAACACTTCGAACAAAACTCATTGAAGCAGGTACAATCAGAAAAAATGAATTTTCATGGGATAAAACTGCTGAACTTCTGTGGAATTCAATTGAAAAGGTACTTGATTCAATTAAGAAATAAACCCTTATTTTCTTATTTGGGAGTTTTGTATATCAGATAGCCTGCTATTATCATAAACACAACATTGGGTATCCAAACTGCAACCAGTGCCGGAAATGCTGCTTTTACTGCAAATGTTGTGGTCACCTGCATGAACAAAATATATGCAAAACTCAAAGTGATGCCAATTCCCAAATGAAGACCGGTGCCTCCTTTCACCTTACGGCTTGCCAAAGCTACCCCAATTAATGTGAGAACAATGGTTGCAAAAGGGAACGCTGTTCTTCGGTATTGCTCAACTTCATAAAACACAATACTTTCAGACCCCTTAATTTTTTCCCTTTTAATGAACCTCCTTAATTCATTATAATTCATCAAATCCATTAAATAGGTATCAATTCTGAAATCATTGGGACTCATATTTATCACAGTATCAACCATTGCAATTCGCTCAAGAGTTTCATTGCCATCATAGAAAGTACGATGCAGGCAATTGTGTAATTTCCAGCTTTGATTGATTGAATCCCACTGAATCATATCAGCATGCAGCTTGGACTGAATCCCTTCATGAAAATCAATACTTTCCAGTGTAAACCTATACCCTCTGTTATCTTCAACACTATATGTTTCAACAAATGCAAATGTTTTTGGATCCAACTGCAGATGTACATTTCTTCCTCTTGATTTTATAATCTTTTTCACATACTTCCCCTCAAATTCAAGTCGCTTTTTATTGGCAGGAGGAATAAGAAAATTTGACAACCAAAAATTTAACCCCGCCAGGAGGATTGCTGCAATTATAAAAGGTCTGAGCAAACGTTTGTAACTGATACCTCCGGTAAGCATGGCCACTATTTCGGTGTTTGCAGCCATTCTCGATGTGAAATACACAACCGCAATAAATGTGAAAAGCGGGCTGAAAAGATTAACAAAATATGGAATGAAATTGAGGTAATAAACGAAAAGTATTTCCGATAAAGGTGCCTTCCTGTCAATGAAATCATCAATTTTTTCAGAAACATCAAATGCTATGACAATGATGATAATCAAAGCAATAGACAGGAAAAACGTTCCCAGAAATTTGCGGATGATATATATGTCAATTTTTTTTAGCATATGTGTGATGTCAGGCAAAAGTAATGTTTTTTTTGCTCACTAAAGCCGGTTTTCAAGTCGTGGAAGAATTTCGTTTTTCCATTCACTAAACTTTCCTTCAAGTATTTTTTGTCTTGTGGTTTCCATGAGCTCAACATAAAATCTCAGATTATGTACACTGGCTATCACAGGTCCAATCATTTCACCCGAAACAAATGCATGCCTGAGAAAAGCCTTAGAATATTCTCTGTCAACAAATGAACTGCCGTTTAAATCGATGGGGGAAAAATCATTTTCCCATTTTTTGTTTTTGATGTTGATAATGCCTTCTGATGTGAACAACATCCCATTTCTTCCATTTCTGGTTGGCATCACACAATCAAACATATCAATACCCCTTGAAATGCCTTCAATCAAATTTGCAGGCGTTCCCACTCCCATTAAATATCTTGGCTTTTCCACAGGCAAAATATCATTCACAATCTCAATCATATCATACATCATTTCGGGGGGCTCTCCCACTGAAAGACCTCCAATGGCAATGCCATCTGTATCACAATCAGTCATAAATTTTGCCGATTCTTTTCTCAAATCCTTAAAAACACTCCCCTGTACAATGGGAAACAATGTTTGAGCATGACCATACAAAACCTTTGTGTTTTTTACATGTTCAATGCCTCTTTTCAGCCAGTCATGTGTCAGATGCATTGATTTTTTTGCGTACTCATAATCACAGGGATATGGTGTGCATTCATCAAGTGGCATCATAATATCATTTCCAAGTATTCTTTGAGTATCAATAACATTTTCAGGAGTAAAAATATGCTTGCTCCCATCAATATGTGACCTGAATTCCACACCCTCTGGTCTGAGTTTGCGGATTGCAGCAAGAGAAAAAACCTGATAACCTCCACTGTCTGCAAGTATGGGTTTGTCCCATCCGATGAACTTATGCAAACCACCGGCTTCACCAATAATATTTGTTCCCGGTCTCAGATACAAATGGTAGGTATTTCCAAGAATAATCTGAGCTTTCGTGTCTTCTTTCAGTGTCGAAAAAAACACTCCTTTCACATTACCCAATGTACCAACAGGCATAAATACAGGTGTTTGAATTTCACCATGATCCGTCACAACAACACCTGCGCGTGCCTGTGAAGACTCATCCCTCTTTTCAAGTGTAAAAATCATAATAGCATTTGAAGCCGCAAAGTTACAAAAAATGTAGCTGCTCAGCATTGCATTATATTTGTCAGAGCGGTTTTGGCTATACGGTTGAGAGATGCGTTTTATCATCCATATTACACGAAATGGACAAAGGATGATTTCCTTATGCGTATATTGCTATAAGCCCGTCAGGAGCAAAGATATAATTTATTTCGCGATTTGTGGTTGTGGTTCCGTCAAAAAATGTTT
>CAZGIW010000140.1:0-5575 GCA_964526285.1 uncultured Bacteroidales bacterium
TCCCATCCGGATACTTTTCAGATACATAAGCAGGAGCATAAAGAAAATCAAATACAGACTCAGGAGAGGGGGCTGGTGCAGCCAATGCTTTCTTATGCGAATTTTTCACTTCACCCCTGGCTTTTTCTTCAATTTCAATGAGTTCCGCTTCAGTAAATCGTTCATATCTCAACAACATTCTTCTGAACTTGGCAAGAGGATCATATTCCTGAACATAGTTTAGCTCATAATCGTCCCTGTATAATTCATGTTTGTCACTATTGGAATGAGAACCAATTCTGATACAATTTGCCTGCACAATGACCGGTTCATCTTGTTCCAATATATGCCTTTTAGCTTCTTTCATAGCCCTGGCTGAATCAAAAACGTCTTTGCCGTTGCAATGAATAATTCTCAAATTTTTAAAACCAGAAAAATTATTAGCCACTTTGCGGTTTGAAGTCTGCTCATGTTTTGGCACTGAAATTCCAAAACCATTATCCTGAAACACAAAAATAACAGGAAGTTTCTCCCTTGAGGCGCCGTTAATAGCCTCATAAACATAGCCTTCAGAAACTGAAGATTCGCCCTGCGAGCTAATTGCAACCCCCTTAACTCCATAATACTTCATTGCACGTGCAACACCAACAGCATGCAGAGTATGATTACCTGTTGCTGAAGAAACATTATGAATATTCCATGCCGGTTTGGCAAAATGATTAGACATATGCCTTCCGCCACCTGCAACATCAGTATCCTTACTAATCCCGTTGAGAATAATCTCCTCAGCTGTCATGCCTGCACTTAAAACTGTCAGCATGTCCCTGTAATAAGGAAACAAATGATCGGTTTCCCTGTCGAATACCTGACCAATTGCCAGTTGAATACCATCATGACCGGCATAGGGTGCATGATAAGACCAACCCAGTGCCTGCTTTAAATAATTGGGAGCTTTGTCATCCAGCATCCTTCCCAGCACCATCAGTGAAAACCATTGTTCAAGCAGACTTTTTTCAGTATATTTTATGTGAAATTCTTTGTTCATATTTTAAGTTGAGGTATTTTTTTTATTTAGAATCATTTTAATCAAACACCATTCCTTTTAATGATATAATATTTCGGTTTGCAAAATTAACACATAATATATTGATTATATGACATTTAACAATAAATTAACTTAGTGACAATATGACAGACAAAAAGAAGAACAAATTGAATATTGGTAAAAATTTGTAATTTTGTAACAATAAAATAATGTTGATAATTCATCGTTTTTTATTGAACCAGAAAGATATGAAAAGACTGTTATTACATGAGTATCCTGTTAAAGTATTGCTTGCATTTGGAGAAGCTATTGACGGCAAAGAGCAGTTTTTTCAATTTCTACTCAACAATGGATATCAGGAACTTGCAGCTTTATCCAATGCCATCAGGGCTGATAAGGAAGCCTTGCAATGGCTGATGAAAAATGATTTTCCTGAGCTTGCCATACTGAGTGATGCCATTGATTCAGAAGATGAAGCAATTGAGTGGTTAAAAAAGAACAATTTGATTTTTTATGTCATATTTGCTGATGCCTGCAGGGGAGTTGAAGCAGCCAGAACATGGCTTAATGCTCACAATCTTAAAATTTTTGTTATTCTTTCTGTCAAAATCCAGGAAGTATTAAAATATCAGCAATTCAGAGCCTGGGACTATCATCGTTTCAGATTTTAAACTAAAACAACTTTGTATGGAGTACAGATTTTTTTTCATCACTGCCATAATTATAACTTTCTTTTCAAAAATCGGCTCTGCTCAGCAGTTTCCATATAAAGAAGTAATTTTCAGGGTTGACACTAATGAGTATTACTATACTAAAGACAAAATCAGACCTGACACGAGAACTTATTTACCTTTTGCCTACAGAATTGATAATGAGATTGTTGAAATCGACTTTCTCATTTCAGTTCCAATCAAAGAGATTATCATCGAAGAATCGCCAATGTTTACAATACTCTCACAATGCGTGAGTGTGGGTGAGGGTGTTTACAGGGCATTAATCAGGCTAAATAGTGCAAGTACTTCAAATTTCATTCGATTGAACACACGTCTGATTGGTGCAGATAACGACCAAACTCAATGGGAAGCAGAGTTGCTGCCTGTTGCTGATTTCACTGCTATGATTATGCCTTCACAGGATGAGTTGTTTGTTGGAGAAGAAATTATTTTTGAAATTGCAGCCAGTATTCCGCAGATTATACTGCCAAAAAACAACTGGATTGAGAAAGAGTATTATCAATACCGTGTTCTCATAAAAGACGGAATTCCATTTCTACACCTTGTCACATTTTCATCAGGCAACAGGAGCTATGAAATTGATCTTGAATTATACAGACCTTTATTATCAGACAATAAGCTACATTATAATTATACCTTTTCAACACCTGTCTTTTCAGTAAAGACAAGCAGACTCGCATTTTTATCTCCCGACTCAAAAGAATTCATGCTAAATGAAACATCTGGAATTCAAGGGATTGAATTTCAAATGGATAATCACAGATTGCTCAGGATGAATAAAACTTATCGTGTTGAAAACAGTGAGAGCAACGGGGTACTCATTGCAGAAATTTTCACTAAAAATCAGTTGGCGAATAATAAATTATTGTGTGAAATCAAGATATACAATACGCATCGTAGTGAGCAGGGTTTTTTATACATCAAAGACGGTGACAACCCCCAGTTTCTTACAAACTTCACTGTATTACCAAAAACCACTATCAGCGCAGTAAAAATTTCGCGTGATGGAAAGAGCTGGAACGACAGGGCGATGGTTTATCCGGGCGAAAGTGTTATTGTGAAAATTGAAGGAGAGAGCATACACAGGGCTTCTCTTGTGTTTGAGGGCATGGAAAGGCAGCACATTGACACGATACTTGTGAGCGAACGCGAAGCTGAATACAGACTACGTTTGCCTGTGGGCTTTATCAAATCAAGAATTCATATTCTGAACCACAATGTTCCATCAGGCTTGAGCATTACAGTATCAGAATATCAGAGACCCCGGCAATTTGATTTTATGAGTATTGACTATGGCGAAGGATTTACTGGTCTGGATAAAATTACAGGTCCTGTTTTTTACGATGGAAACATCAGAGATATTGTCATAAGGGCTGATGCATCAAAAATTGATGAAGGGAACAGACTGTTTGGAAAGCAATATTTTGAAATTGAGGTAAAGATTTTCGGAACCAGGGGCGAACTGGTTGAAATTGTCAATATCAGAGATCAGGTAATCTGTCCTGACGAGGCTTCCATAAGACATTCCTATTATAATAAATCAGACTGTAAAAACTTTGAAATATCTCTTAATCAGCATTTATCAAAAAAGACCTATGATTTGGATAACTGGAGCAGGCTTCTTATCACATTCAAACATACTACAGGAAAATACACTGATGAAGGCAAACCAAAGAGTATTGAAATCATTTTACAAAAGCGTATCAGATTTGACATTGATGTTTCATTTCCTGCAGGGTTGCTGATTATCAGTCCCAATGAAGAAAAGATTGGAAATTTAAGCGGTATCAGCATGGCTATGGTTGCACAGTTCAGTTTTTATCAAAAGAACCGTATTTCAAGATTACAGCCTTATAAAATTGGGGCAGGATTTCTGGCTCTCAATGCATTCAATTTTTCTGAAAATATCACAAATAGAGATATGAGTCTAGTGGTTATTGCCAGCCTCTATCCTACCCGTCGCGAAAGTAAAATGACATTTCCCCTGTATTTTGGTGGAGGGTATTTTGTTTCTCAGGGCAAATTCTTCTGGTTGCTTGGGCCGGGAATACGAGTCAGTTTTTAAAGAAAATTGTTGTTACCAATTTTTTAACAAAAAAAATTGGTTCCTGCATACAGATAAACTCTATATTTGAAAAAAAAATCATATGATACGATTTGTTTTGCTTTTAATCATTGCTGCTGTATGGATTCAAACATCACATGCAGCTGATGCGCTGCCAATACAGGCAGGCACAAGTGTCTATGTCAATCATCTGCTGACTGATGACAACGGCAACATGTATATGTGTGGAAATATCAGAGGTCGTGTGTGGATTGGAGGCAAGCTCACAGATGAATATTCTGACAAAAGCTATCCTGTACTTGTCAAACTGAATAAAGATCTTACATTCGAATGGCTCGTCAAGCTTGAAGCCATGCCAAGAGAAGCAAAAATCATTGACAACAAAATTTACCTGCTACACAACAGGGATTTTCTGCAGGATGAATTTAAAACAAAATTTCTGGTTCTTTCTTCATGGGATTTAAAAGGGAATCTCATCATGAAAAGAGATTTTCTAAAAATTGCAGGAATCACCAATCTTCACACTGGAATTAGATTATTTAACGATGGTGTTTTTACATGGACAACCTGGAAGGGAGAAGACAACACTCTTGAATTTGACAACAGAACAATGACAAAAAAACGTTACAGTCAGTGTCGCTTTGCATATATTGATTTCAACGGTAAAGAACTCTGGGAATATACCATTGAAGGTGGCATTGGTGGTTTTACAGACCTGAGGATTCAAAAAGTGACACGTGACAATGAAGGCAATACATATGTTGTTAGTTATTTCAGTCATTCAGCTGATTTGGGTATTGCAAATTTCACCACAAAAGAAATGTATCCTGAGGTTAGAAGTCAGCCACTTCACTATAATGCCTTATTTATCATGAAATTCGATCCTTTTGGAAAACCTCTGAAAGCAGAATTACTGGCTGAGAATGACATGACCATTGAGGACATGCAAGTAGATTCCGAGGGGAATGTATTGCTAGCGGGGTATCATCGTGGCAATGACACTTTTGCCAAAATGCAGGAAGACGGCAGACCATACATAGGGGCAAAACTCAAAGGAGAAGCATTTCACTACACACGTGAAATGAGTATGGAAGGTCCCACTGATGATGCATTTATTGCCATGCTTGATAAGGACTGGAAAGTTAAATGGAAGCACAACTTTTTTGGAGACGGCTACAACAGATGTCTTGATATTATTACCACAGTCAATGGTTTTGCTGTTACCGGTATGTTTGCTAAAACCATACAAATTGGCGACAATCAGTACACTGAGCATCCTGATAATCAGGGATATGCCGATGGTTTTTATTTTGAAATCAATACAGAAGGAAAAATTTCCAATGTTCAGCTATTTACTGGTGTTGAAAGTAATGTTCCACAATTGTGGCAAAGTCCATCAGGAAAAGGCATTGTGACTGTGAGCACCAAGTCAGAGATAGTAATTAATGGAAAAACGCACAA
Source organism: uncultured Bacteroidales bacterium (assembly GCA_964526285.1). GTDB lineage: Bacteria > Bacteroidota > Bacteroidia > Bacteroidales > DTU049 > CAYMAZ01. Next base: position 5,285 of record CAZGIW010000140.1, read on the forward strand.
AGGATTTGGTCACTGGGGGGGAACTTTTGTTTACGTTCCATAGCATTTAGCAATGTTATTTGTGTATGTTCAGGTTTTTGCAACACAAAGGGCTATGTTTGTTATTGAAAATACTGTACGAAGGGCTTTAGCCCTGAGCAATTCAAAAAAGTTAATACAAGAAAAACACAAACAAAAGCTACGGGCTTGAGCCCATAGAAAACAGAAACTAAAGTTTATTTTTTTTCCCAAGCCATAGGCGAGGCTGTCTCAAAACCAATATCTACCGGAAATTATTATTGCCCCAACTTT
>CAZGIW010000141.1:0-5467 GCA_964526285.1 uncultured Bacteroidales bacterium
GTTATTTAATCAATAATTTTGCTGTGCTTACATTGTTTTCAGAAACAATTTTCAATAATTTGATTGTAAAATTGTAAGTAGCGATAATATTTTACACAAGCAAATTATATGTTCCTATATAGCGACCTAAAAAAAGTATTAATATTCAAACTTGAGATTTTATGATTATTTATTTGATTTTGTAAAAAATTACAAAACTCTATTACTATTCAGCAAATCAAACTATTAGTCACTCCCAAGGCTCGGGATAGGGATTCCTTTGGAATAATGCTCGAGTAAACACGAATATGTTGTATTGTTGAAAGTTTTCTCATGCACTAAAATTATTGCGAATTCTTTACACATTAATCAATTATTTAACAGTAAAGTACCTCAAAACAGAATATGTTTGAATCCTTCCGCTTTGATCATAGTTTTCAGTTCTGACAATTCCTTTATCGGGGGCAAACCAAAAAGCTGTTTTCGATGGCATGTTTTTCAATGTAGTAATATTCACATCTGAATCAATAACAACACATTCGAATGTTCCAGCAGGGGTTGTTGTAGTTTCAGTTTTTCTAACCCTGCGGTTATTGTGAGTAACTGAATACACAGGAGTATTGGAGGCAGGCATTTTGTTTGCAGGATATTTGATAGTGATATTGGCGTCTTCCAGTTTTTGTCCGGAGGATAAACTTGAAGAGACAAGCATATCTACAGAAGAGATTTCAAGTTCTGACTCATCATTACCAAGATATTCAAAAGAGACAAATGCACGCATATTAATAGCAAGGTTGCCTTTGCTGCATTTGACAAAATAAGTTCTTGTAATAGTGGTTTTTGTTTTGGGATTATAGTATGTCGAAGATACTGTTAATTGAAGTGTCTGCCCCTTATCTTTCACAGAGGTGATTTCTTCAATTTCATAATGAATAATTCTGTCTGTTTTTGCGTTATAGGTTGCTCTTATCCAATATGATCCCTTTTGGGTCGGGAAATAATTGCATGATTTTGCGCAGTAACTCATTGAAAACATAACTATAAAAAAGGGAATGATTATATAAAATACTTTCATAATTTAGTAAATTGCTTAAAAAAAACTGCCTGAAAAAATCAACTTCAGGCAGTGAATATGTTTTTGTAGTTATATTGTTATTTAATCAATAATTTTGCTGTGCTTACATTGTTTTCAGAAACAATTTTCAACATGTAAACTCCCTTTGCAAAGCTTTCAACTCCAATTGTTGTAAAGTTCTGTCCTGGTAGTTCTTCATAAACAAGTTTTCCTGTAAGATCAAATACCTGTAATAAATCTATGGTTGAGTTGCTTTCAATATAACATGAAGATTGAGCAGGGTTTGGATAAATTACAATTTGTGAATTGTTTTCATCTTCAACAATTGTTGTAGTAATATTCACTTGCTGGTTACTTGAGTGGTTTCCGCAGGAGTTTGAAATTTCTAGTGTAACAGTATATGTTCCCGTTGAAGTATAAGTATGAACAGGGTTTTCAAGTGTTGAAGTATTTCCGTCACCGAAAGTCCACAGATAAGTTCCGCCACCACCACCGGTTGAAAGATTTGTGAAATCAACAGTATTGCCAGCAACAGTGTAAGAAAAATCAGCAGTTGGAGTTGAATGAATGTAGGCATTCACTTCAGTTACCACACTGATACACTGTTCTTCCACTTCCCAATCGTAGAAATAATAATAGTAATTTGGTTCAGCACCACCGGCAGTACTTTCAATAATACTGATATAATTTCCGGCAGCAAGGGGATAGCCAATATTCATACCAGTGGCACCGTTTCTGAAGAGATTTGGACTTGCAGGCCCCATGAGTTTCAGATTATTACCAACAGGGATATCCATATTGAGAGTGATTCTGCTTTCTCCGGGAGGGACACTGACGGTTCTGCTTTCTATGAGAGAACCACCGCTGTTTTCCAGACGTATTGTGCGGTTGGCCGCAGATGTGCCACCATAATAAACTTTTACACTTTTTAAAGTGACCGGAGCAGTGCAATTGAAAATGAGCCCATGTACTCCTGTGCTGGTATAATATCCGCCTGTACCACTATTATCAGGTCTGCCACCGAAATAATCATTCATAATTTCAGTTCGTAGATAATATGTTTCTGAATTATTTAATACAGGTGTGGTGTATGAATAACCTGTGTGAAACAGATTTGTGCACAAAGCATCAGAATACCAGTACACATCAGTGGGAGCAGTAGCATTGAGCACAAAAGAAGTTGGACCGCAGTTTTGAACACTTGAGGCCACAGGAGGTGCAGAGCCAACAAGTATGTAATCTGTAAGAACAAGTACGTCACTGCCGCAAATTCCTGCATCAGCACTTAGTGAGACAGTGAACAAGCCAGTTGTTGCATATGTGTGCGTAGGATTCATCTGCGTTGAAGTATTTCCATCTCCAAAATCCCACAAATATGATGCTGCATTGGCACTGTTATTAACAAAATTTACACTTGCAGGAGGCAGACAGAATTCTGTAATGGATGTTGCAAAATCAACAGAAAGAGGCAGGTCTTCAGCCAGAAATGATACATCAAGTGTGTCATTGTCAGTATTCCCGTCAATGGTTCCGTTGGGATTGGTTGTATACACAACAAGTTCATGATTGCCAGCACTTACCATATAATTGGGGAGAATTATATGCGTAGTATCAAGAGTTGCAAGGTTTCCAGTCCAGCTAATCTGATTGACAGTGCCACCATTCCATGTGTAGTTGAGTGTGACCTGTGTAAGGTTGTTTATTCCCTTGTTTCTTAAAACGATAAGAGGCTGAATGTTCATATTCACACATGAATAATGACTTTCCACATTTTGAATATACATCACTTGAGCATCAACAGGAACAGAAATGTCTTCAATGTCAATTTCCTGTATGTATGGTGCTCTGTTTTGACGTGTGGCAACAATCAATGCAGTTCCATCGTCGATAAATGAAGGAAATTCAAGAGTTACACTTGTATTTGGTCCGCTGAATTTAGAATCAAGCAAAACATTATCCTGTGAAATTGCAACCAAAGTATAATCTTCGCAATTGACAACCAGTTGCTGATCGCCAACCATAATGGGAGAATTGTATGAAACAACAAGAGGATCGGGATCCCATAAATAGGTCATCACCGATGGATCACCCATCAGATGATAAATTTCCCAGTAATATTTTTTTCTGGTAGAAGTTGAAGCCTGCACAGCTGAGTTTCCGCAATAGAAAACCTGCGAATTTGTAATAAACCAGTCTGAAAAAGGTTCACCATGACTGTGAAAAAGTCCGTCAAATGCACCTCTTCCTGTAGTGGCAAAAGTTGGATTTGAGGGTACAGGTGTAGATGTAACGCCAACTCCCCACCAGTAATCTTCATCCCAATATGTATTGTTTGACCCACCTATATAACCGATAGCTCCCTTGTCAACTGCCCGCAAAACTCCTTCACCAAGGCACACAGCATCATTAAATTTGTTTGACAGACAGCAATTGCCTATCATCAATCCATATTTGTCCTTATTATACATGTTTGGTATCTGAGCTGTTGTAAATGTTGGGTCACCCCATCTGTCTGAGTTACAATGAGCAGTATAATTTGCAAATCCAAAACCTTTATATAATTTTGCCCTCATATCAGCTCCCACTTGTGCGTCTGAATTGTTAGGGCCAAGATATGTCCATGCATAAATATCGTTGGATGAATTAAAATAATTATTTGTTCCGTAATTGATATGAGGATTTCCGTGGCTCATTTCAAAGTTGGCATCATTTCCAGCAACAAGGATTACAGTGTCCATATAAACTGATTCGGGCATTGTAAATTTCTCGTATTGAAGTGTTTTTTGAATCTGAGGAATGAGCTGTGCAACAGAGGTTGCTGAAAATCTTCCTATGTAAATTTCAGGAATAAAATCACCGCCACCGGTATATTCAACATAATACATGTCACTTGGGTGGGTTCCTGCAGTCCCTGCAAAAGCAGGAATCTGAGCCACATCACCAACAAGAAGAACAAAAGTTGGTGCAGGGTCTGTGGGAGTGCCGGCATTGTACAACCCCTGCAGATAAGCCTTTATTGTTGTGGTTGTTGTTCCCACTGATGGGTCATTTGTGTATGCCTCAACAACGTGAAATCCTTTTTGTGTTTTCCAGTTGATAAATGATTGTAGTGTATCTTCAAACATGGGGTCAGAAACAATCACATACTTAATTGGATACTGGCTGATAACATCTTTGGTTGAAGCTTCTTTGTAATTTGGCAATTTATAATATGTTGAATTGAACAAAGGACTGTACACTCTGTCCTTTTCTTCCAGATACTGAGCATAATTCTGTGTGTTGAATGTAACCTGGAATTCGATGTTGTTATAAATAACAAGCTGATTTTTAACAGGATTATACCTAATGGGATCGATGATTAGTTGCCCAATTCCAACACCCCTTGCCATGCCTTCATACTCAATGCTTATAAGACTACCCTGAGAAAAATCATTGATAAGATAGGCCGATTCATTGAAAATAAAGTGAATGTCTTCAGGGTTTGTGCTTTTACTGTATGATGGCTGTGCAGGAATGATTTTGTCATAAATGCCGTAATCTGCCAGATTGATGGTTTGTGTTGTGAAACTTTTTACAGTAATCTCAACATCAACCTGACCGGGCATTTCAATCAAATTCGAAAACACAGGAATTGATGGATTTCCATCGTTGTACCTGTAAGCAAAACCAGGTACTTCAATTTGAGCAAACACACCCGCTGGGGTGTTCATTTGCTGAATGCTGAACTCATTGAATCCCATTGTCGCCGAAAACTGAAGTCCAGTGTTTGAAGTAATAGTCATGCCGTTTTGCTCACTTTGCAAAACGATAATTTTCTGTCCAAAAGACAAAAAAGCTGTTGAAAAAATCAACAGTGATATTAGAATTTTTTTCATAATGGGGTTGTTTTGATGCACTAAAATTAGTAATATTTTTTAACAAGTATTAAGTTTCAGACAATATTTTTTAATAATAGTTGCATAGTGTGGTTATTGTTGATACAAATGAAACATTTCTTTTAATTTTGGTGCTACTGTGTGCTAATTTTATAGACTAAGATTAAAAGTACATGTGATTTTTTATTAATATGGATACCAGGGATCCACTAATGCATACCTGCTTATTGTTTTTCTTTTTCTGCCAACAGGACATCTATATGTAAGGCGTGAATATTTGGAGATAAAAATTTCATAAACTTTTTCCATTTGTGCATAGATTGCCCATACTTGTTTTTGATTAATAAAAGAGCTAATCAGTGCATCAAAAGAATTTTTTTCACAAAATGCAAAATAGTTGGCATACAGTTGAAGATATTTTGTAGAAACTCCTCTCATTATTCTGTTTATCCATGTTTTTAAACGCTCTGATATACTGTTTCTGTATTGAAGGGTTTTGCCTTCAGCTGTTTGGTTTTTTTTTGAAATTAAGCGATGA
>CAZGIW010000142.1:156-5427 GCA_964526285.1 uncultured Bacteroidales bacterium
TTAATGAATAATGCTTAATGAATAATGCTTAATGAATAATGCTTAATGAATAATGCTTAATGAATAATGTTTAATGAATAATGTTTAATGAATAATGTTTAATGAATAATGCTTAATGAATAATGAATAATGAATAATGAATAATGAATAATGCTTAATGAATAATGGTTTAAAGGCAGAAAAGGATAGAATCAGAAATGAAATCAGACAGTTGAAGAAAATGGTTTTTCCTGAAGATAAATTAAAGAAATCATATCAAATTTTTCAACAACTTGAACAGAAATCATACTTTCAGCAAACAGATATCATACTTGCATATTGGGCTATGCCTGATGAAGTGCAAACAAGAGATTTTGTTTTGAAATGGTTTTTGAATAGAACTGTCCTGTTGCCTGTGGTTAGAGAAGATGAACTGGAGCTGAGATTGTTTACGGGTGAAGATAAAATGGTTCAGGGCAGTTCTTTCGGAATTTATGAGCCAACAGGTGATGTTTTTGAACAAATTGATTCCATTGATTTAATCATTGTCCCCGGTATTGCCTTTGATAAAAATTTGAATCGACTGGGACGTGGAAAAGCATACTATGATAAGCTATTGTGTAGCACTAAAGCAATGAAAGTTGGAGTTTGTTTTGATTTTCAAATAGTTGACAATATTCCAACAGAATCACATGACGTGAAAATGGATGATGTAATTTTTGGATAGTTGAAAAAAATTGTTCTGATAAAGCAGATCTCAACTTTTTTTATTTATGAGAATCATATGCCCATTTCAGATACATCGCTCCCCATGTAAATCCAGCTCCAAAGGTAGCAAGAATCAGATTGTCACCTTTTTTTAGTTTGGATTCCCATTCCCAAAGGCAAAGTGGGAGAGTGGCGGCAGTGGTGTTTCCATATTTTTCAATGTTAATCATCACTTTTTCTTTGGGAAGATCCATTCTGTGAGCAGTTGCTTCAATAATTCGCATGTTTGCCTGATGTGGAACCAGCCAGTGAATGGAATTAGAATCAAGATTGTTTCTTTTCATTACTTCAACGGCAGTATCTGCCATTTTTGAAACAGCCCACTTAAACACAGCCTGTCCTTCCTGATAAATGTAATGCTCACGGGCATCAATGCTTTCATGACATGCCGGTTTAACAGAACCGCCTGCCTTCTGATGCAAATGAATTCTTCCAACTCCGTCTGATTGAAGTTTGAAGTCAATTATTCCAATATCTTCGGTTGTTGGTTCAAGAAGCAATGCACCTGCTCCGTCACCAAAAATTGGGCATGTGGCTCTATCAGTGTAATCAACAATGGATGACATCTTTTCAGCACCAATCACTAGAACTTTTTTACATTTTCCTGTTTCAATAAATTGCTGTCCGACAGTGAGTGCATAAAGAAAACCACTACATCCTGCATTCAGGTCAAAACCAAATGCATTTTTAATACCAACTTTATCGCTAATTATATTGGCAGTGGCAGGAAATTGATGATCGGGAGTAACAGTGGCACATATCACCAGGTCAATTTCTGATGGATCGGTGTTTGTTTTTTTCAAAAGTTGATTAACAGCTTTTACTGCAACAAATGAAGTTCCTTCACCTGGTTCCTTAATAATATGACGTGATTTAATGCCGATGCGTGTCATTATCCACTCATCAGTTGTGTCAACCATTTTGCTGAGTTCTTCATTGGAGAGAATATATTCTGGGACGTATGCGCCAATACCTGTAATTTTTGCTCTCAGTTTTTCCATAAGAAATTAAGATTTCTGATTATACAAATCAGTGAAATTGTAAAAAAAAATATGACTAAGCAGTTTTTTCTTTGTCAATTGCAAGTTTTCCTTTGTAAAAACCACATTCTGAACAAACCCTATGGTATTGAACAGGTGCTCCGCAATTTGAACATACCATAAATGTAACGGGTTCTGCTTTGTAATTTGCTCTTCTTGTTCTTGTTCTTTGTTTGGAGAAACGAGATTTTGGATGTGCCATAACAAGTTAAATATTAATTAGTTATCTAAATTTATTTCTTTCAGCTTTTCCCATCTGGGATCAGCTGATGTGTGATTATTCATTTGTTTTATGCGTTGAAGCATGTCCTGATTGCAGTTTGATGTTTCATCATCAAGCTCATCATGAACCCGACGCAAGGGTATTGAAAGCATAATAAAATCATACAAATAACTGTCCAGTACAATGGAAGCAGTTTCTTCTGATATTCTGATAATGGTGTCTTCGTTTGCAGGTCCGTATTGTTCATTCTCAGAAGTAAAAATCAAAGAGTTTAGAGATTCAATACTGATAATGCAAGGATCAAGACAACGGTCACACTCAAATGTAAGATTCCCTTTGATTTTAATCTTTAAAAGAAGTGCTGCCTGATTACGGTCAGCTTCAATGTGGATATTTAAATCAGATGCCTGAATGTCGGTTTCAGAATGATATTCTGCAAAGAAATCATGCCCCACATTATAATCAAATGTGTGAACACCTTCCGGCAGACCAGAATATCTGATTACAAATCTTTCCTGAACGCGTGACATCCTTTTTTCAATTGAACCTGCAAAATTACACATTTTTTGATAACAGAAAAATAATTTTTATGTTAATGATATGTGTAAGCAATAAAACCTGGAAAAATAATAAATATTAAATGGAATAATTATTGCAAATTAAAAAATATTTTTTATTTTTGTAAAATTAAAACATGAAATTATGAAAACAAAACAAGTATTATTATCGTTATTTATCATTCTTTTTGCTGCAAGTTTTTCCATGGCACAAACATCAGCGAACAGACTTGAAGCTTCAATTTCAGGTAAAACTACAGGAAAAGTGACTCCATCTGAGTTAATCGCAAAACAAATTGTTCTGAATGAAGCAAATGCTTCTGTTCAGTCTTATACCGTTGTGATTACCAACGGAGGAAGTGAAACCACTCTCAATGTGAAAGGCGATATGGTGACAAAAGAAGTTTCAAATCTTATTCGTGAACTTCCCGGAGGCGCTGATGTGAAATTTACAAATATTAAAACCAATGCAAGGGGACAAAACGCTCCTGATTTGAGATTTATTATTGTACATAATTAGTAAATTTTTTTACAGATTTACATGAAACAGGTTAATCAAATTGATTATCCTGTTTTTTTATGGAAGAAATGAAATCCCAATGGAATAGGATAGAAGAAATGCATTGAATATCTTGGCCCCTGCCATTACTTCCATATTGCTGCTTGTTTCTCTTTCCATCAAAAATTGAGGAAACATAGTGCCAATCTCCACTCCGCTTGACAAAATGAAACGGTTGTATATAATGCTCTGCTTGCCAACACTATAGCTGATGCTAAACTGATTGAATGCTTTGTCATTGCCATATATCTGTTTTATAGAATCAGGTATTGCGCTGTTTTGAACCGAACTGACAGAATTGAGCAAAGTCAGACTAAATTTATAATACCTTCCAAGCGGTGCATAGGGAAGACGATACAGCTTAAAATATATGCCTGCACCTTTGGTGTAAACCTGCCCAAGATCAGTATGTTCAGGGTAATAAGAATTTATGAATTGTGGGTTTGACATATCATAATAGTCAATGGGATTCAGTCTGAATTTTGTTTCCCAGTATAAGGCTTTGGCTCCCATGGAAAATTTTTCACCAAGAATATATTCCATGTGTGCACTGTTGATAAATGAAAAGGCCATCAACTGTCCAATACCTTCACCATAATCAATCACATTTGCAGCACATCTGCCCCTGTTGTTGGGCTGCATTATTGCATAGTTAATATTTGTCCCCAAACCGAAAAAAAATCGTTTTCCAACATAGCCCGATGGTTGTGCCCTAAGGTTGATAAATAATATGCTGAAAAAAAGGAGAATAAGAATTTGAAAAACAGTTTTTTTCATGAGTTAATTATTTTTTTTTTTTAATTTTTTTGAAATCATCATATAGGATTGCATGAAACCAACTGTCATTGGCTTTCATTCTGAAATTAACAATGCTCAGCTTTTCTATGGAACCTTTTTCTGTATTGATAACAGCACCCAGATAAACAGTATCATAATATGGAAAGAGCGAAGAAAGCAAGTAGAATGGAATTGCAGGCCATGCACTGAGTATTAAGATTGCCATTACTGTTGGATTTACTCCTCTTTTGTCTTTCAATGTGCTGATGTAAGGAAAATACAAATATTTTGTATTGTTGTTCAGGTTCACCTTTTTCATTTCTTCCTGGCTCCAGTTCAGAATGTTAATATCCACATCATGAAGAAAAAGGTTGATTACCCAGTCTTTTGTTGCCTCATAATCATTGTATTGCATTATGTTTTCTTCATCAATCACTCTTGAGTCAAATATTTGAAGATTAAGATCATGCATTTCGGCCTTCTGAATCATCATTCGTGTGAAATTGTATTCTTTTTGTTCCGAATCAATTAATCGGTAGTTATCCTTTTTCTTTGTAATGTCAACCACATGAAAGCTGGGTTCAAATACCATAAGGGTATCAGTGCCGATTGAAGGTTCGGTTTTTTTCTTCTTTCTTGACCTGGACTGAACATATTCTTCCTGATCATTGATTTTCTTTTTTTTGAAATAATCAAACAAATGAGCTAATTCAGGATCATCAATGATTTCAAGTAATGTGTATGTATATGAATCTCTACTTTTTTCTGCTGCTGTTTTACCTGTTTCTTTAGTTGTTTCGGATGTGTCAGAAACCTCAGGAATGGTGGTTGCAAAGTGACTGAGCGGAATCTCATGTTCATATACAAGTTGTTCAATAAGGCGTTTATTGATATTTTGAAAAAACTCGTCGTTTGGATATTTTTTGCTTAATTGCCATGATTTGTTCAGTGCAATACAATTCATCTCTTTTTTATTAATTTTTCGGAAAAAATTGTAAATCTGCTGACCATATCCACTTGTTTTACGATAGGCAGTAATCACATCATATATCTGATTTGAATTTCTGTATATTGTAATGATATATAATACATATGCCAATGATTTATCAAGAAAATAATTGTCCGGAAAATCATGATGCAACAGATAAATATAGTAAAAAGCTTCTCCAAGCAAATTTGAAGTAATATACAAATTCACATTTTCAAACCTGCATATGTTTCTCACATTGTAAAACTCTTTTTCAGACACCAAAAAAAGTGAAGAATTCTCATTTGCAATATATTGTTCTTCAATGAGAGATTGAATGGATTTTTTTCTTTCATTCACATTGGGATGTGTGCTGTATATGTAACATCATCTTCAGTTTG
>CAZGIW010000143.1:0-5357 GCA_964526285.1 uncultured Bacteroidales bacterium
TTTCAAATTCTACATTGAGGTTTTAATTGCTGATTTGATACTTAAACGACAATTGAGGACTGATTGAAAATATGGGAAATTCGGGCAAGTCTCTAAAATTCAAACTCGAATAGACCTTTTTGTTTGAAAAAGGGTATGCTATTGAAGTGAAATATCTTTTAAAACATTCTTTATACACAAACAGATTTAACCCAACACTCATCCTGTCATTAAGCAAATATGAAATATTTGTTTCTGAAAAAGCAAGATAATTGTGTAATAAATCGCTTTCAAAAGGAATAAATGAAAATGCAAACCCGATTCCGGTTTTAATTGTTATTTTTTCCTTAATATTAATATCCTTTGATGTTGAAACACTTATTCCGTAATAAAACAACTGGTGTTTTTGTATGCCGCTGTTATGCTCAAGTTTATAGTCAGGATAGTTAATCGAATAGAACGATGTGGTTTTTTGATAGTTTTTTGAATATGTTCCCAGCGCCAAACCATAACTCAAAAATTTTCCCTCAAAAACAGACAATGTTAGGTGCGAACCATAATTGAATGCATAATTCAAGCTCTCATATCCATCAGCTTTCATGCTTATGTGAACCGGCAGAAATATTGGTTGATAGTCTGAACTCCTGTGCATATATTGAGGCACTAAAACACAAATGCATCAATAATACCAATGGCAGCAATCTGTTGAATTTATATTTACAAGCATTGATGAATGTTGTTTTCATAACTTTTCATTTGTTAGAAAGAAAATGTTTTTAATCCTTAAAACACTAGAATCAGGGTGATTACTAATATTATCCCTGTATAATGGAAATCTACTTAATTCCAAACATATGCTACTTCTATCATATGTAATTGTTCCTATTGTTTCGAAGTAAAACTCAGTATAATGGTATTCTGAAAAAGCCCTGGGTTCAGGCTCATAAAATGTACCTACATTTCTGTAGTTGTGAAAAAACATTACTTTTTTGTTTTTAAATTTTATATGATAAACATCATTCGTTTCAGGCAACAGGTAATCAGATCTTATCTTGGTGTATTCATATTTCCAAACCGTATTGTCAAGTTCTTGAAGTCTGTCAGGATAATTGGGTTTATCACATGAAACAGCAGCCATAAAGATTGCAAAGGTGATGATTGTCAATTTAAAGCTAAATATTGATGTGTGTGTTTGAGGAGATGTTTTTTTCATTTTGATGAATTTTAGAGTTTTCCAAATTTTATAAACTGTGAAATACTTTCATTAAAAACATGAATCAGGTATATGCCTGCCGGCAACATGCTTATATTTATTTCAGTTTCGCCTGTTGCAAATTCCACTTCTTTAATTTTAATAAATATCCCGTCAATTGTATATAGATTAATTATTGCATCAATAATGCCGTCCGGAATTCTTATGTGCAAAATATCATTTGTAGGATTGGGATACACAATGATTTCCTGTGTTGAGTTATTTTCAATGGCCGAGGGTTCGGTTGATGTGAAAAAATTAAAATTTTCGTTCAGCAGTTTTGCATATTCAGCAGGAAAAACACTGTCGTTGTCATTGGTTGATTTGCTTGTGTTTCTCACAACAAAATAGACAATTGGGCAGCTTGCATCACCCGAAAGTGGTGGCAAAATCAGCTCAGGCTTGCTGTTGTACTGGGTGTATGCCGGCAACAACTGCCCAGTGAGGGCATTGTAATACTGTATGGTGTATTTTTTTCCGCTGGGTGTCATTTTGAGGGTAATCTTATTTTTCTTTTGTTTTAAAACCAAGTGAAATTTTGTATGAAAGACCTACCATTAGGGCATTTGTAGGATAAACCGAACCGGAATACGGCTCTTGTGTGAACAACAAATGAAGCCCAATGTTTTTATAAAAAAAATTCATCCCGTATCCGGGGAAAATTGTTGTGTCCTTACCCTTAATTTTTCTAACTAAACTGATACACGGATAAAAAAATATTTTATTTTGTTGAAAAAAACCTATATAGAAAAATGGATTTATTCCTATTGAAATCTTTTGAAAATAGAATTCATATTTGAAATCAAATAAATCATTGAGAGGATACCTATATGTTTGGAGTCTTTTAAATATTCCAATTTCTGAAAAAAAATAATTGTTATTATAACTAATATCCAAAGATAATGCTTTGCTATTATTACCCCTATCAGCAACAACAAAGCTTAAGGTTGGTTTAAAGTATAAGTGTTTTAACTTAGTGTTATTTTCATCTTGTGAATTTACTATAAACGGAAGTATCATAATAAACATTAAGAATATGTGTTTCATTTTTTTTTCAGATTTACGTTTTTAATACAATAAACTAAACTCAAAGATAGTTTCTGTGAATTCCAAAAATGGCTATTTACCTCGTTTCTAAAATATGTTTCTTTTTCAAAAACAATGCTTAACTGCTTATACCTAAACTGAAATCCCAATCCATACATGAATTTGTTTAAGTTGGACAAATTCTTATCAGGAAATAAACAAAAACTTAAAGAAAAGGAAGGACCAAAGAAAAATGTTTCTGTATTTGCTTTTTCGGTGTAAAAAAAAATGTTTCCAGAGACCATTCCTTGAGCTGTGAACAAAAATTTTGAAAGTTTATATTCGGGGTCACTTTGACTACTGAAACTCTCTGCAACCAAAACATTTTCAGAAACATTAATGTTCAAAAATGAATATTTGCTTGAAATAAACAAAAACTGACTTATTCCATAGAAAGAAGAAAAATATTTCGTTTCCTTTACAGGGGAATGAGCCCACCAACCCAAGTAATTGTAGGTGAATTCTGTTTTTTTTAGCCCAACACCAAAATCAATGTGCGACAGAAAATTTTTATTTTCTTCCTGTGATATTGCTGACAAACTATGTAAGATAAAGAAGAGAATAAGAATTTTTTTCATAAAAACAAAAATTTATTGAATTAGAATTATTTTTTCCCAAAAGCAATTTGAATAAGTAAAAACACATAGAAAATATATTCCATTTTTCTCGTTTGAAATATCAATGAAGAAATTGTTTAAATTAATGTTGTTTTGCGTTGAAACAATAACTCCCTCAGAATTCATTACAATAAAACCTGTTGCTTCTTCATCACAAACCACCTCAAAAACGCCATTACTGGGATTAGGGTACACTTCAATGGATTTGTTGTCAATCAAATAGTTTGTTGAATCTTTTGCAAACTGAATGTTTATCATAACCTCAGAGTTTAACAAAGTAGTATCTTTTTCAGGAATCCAGTTTGTATGATCAGGGAATGATTTATTGCTATAATGCCCAAGATAAGTCACTTTGTATGCGTAATCTGGATGCATATCCCCAAGATTGGGGAGATATGGTTTAAGGTAACCAAGTGTATTTGTTGAAACTGTTTGATATCCTGTAAGTGGATTATATGGGTAACCTCTTGTGCTTTGAAAGCCAATGAGATACCAATGTTTTTTAAAGGGGTGGAGTGATTTTTTTAATCCTTTAATTGTAAATGTGGGGTTGTTGTATATTGCCGATGATGTTATTGGAGTTGTTGTGCCATAATTATCTGTATAATCATTATTGTTAAATGGATTTCCTGTGTTGTTTTGTCCCAATTCATATCCGTCTTCCATTACACACGGTTGAGGCAAAGTCCCGTTATCAACCAAAGACTTTATGCAAGGATTAGAATCATATAAATTACGCCAGTAATAGGTTGTATTGTGAACCCAACCAAGAATACGTTCCTTGTTATAGCCTACCATATAATAGTTTTCTATCATTGTTTTTTTGATATTGGATTTGTCTGTCCATAAATCCACTGTGTATTCCCCCTCTCTTAAATTTTCTCCAGAAAAAAAGGAATTGATATTGCTATATTGTGTGTAAAAACTCAGATCATGAATTCCCCTGTCCCACCACCAGTGCATTCCTGAGCCAATTCCACCTGCAAGCGCAGTAGCCCAGATTGCATTGTGAAAATCAATATCTGTGCAACAGTGTATCATGATTTTTTCATTGCCATATTTATCACCACCCAGACCAATTTCCTCTATAATAACCGGCTTATTCCATTTTTTCCACAATTCTTTAGTTTTCTCTAATCTAGCAATATTTATATCCTTTGACTCTCCATATTTATGAAATCCTATTATATCTAAATATTTAAACATTATTGCTTTATTCTTATTTGTCTCAAAGTCTGGGTAAGTTGCATATGTATTACAAAACAGTATTCTATCAAAACCTAAGACATCTTTAATATGTGATTTTTGAGGAGAAAACCAATTAAAAAAAACTGGAACAGCATCTTCAATATCATCTTCATCATTTGGATCATTACCTTCCTCAAAAATCATATCACTTAACCATTTATCAATTTCTGAGTACTGATAAATTGCAAAATTTGGCAAATATCCCCATCTCGAAAAAATATACCTTATTGTGTTTAATTGCCACTTTCTTACAGTGGTGTTTTCAAAATATTCTTTACGCAGAAGCAAGTTAAAGCCTAATTTATATGGGTTGTTGCTCCATTTAATATGCCCCCATGGCCCTCCTTCATGTAATTCGGTATGGTGCCTAAACAATATAAAATACAAACCTAAATTAAATGCCAAATCCATTAAATCATCATATTCCCACATTTGAGCCATTTTGGGATAATAATTATTGTAATTATCCCAATCAGGCAATGCATTTTGCCCACCAAGTTCTAATCGGAAAAAATTTCCACCGCTATTTGCTAAATCATTTAACCAACGTTGATGTTTTAAACAATTTGCAGGACTAAAACGATGACTCTCATATGCAGAATGTGAAATATTATGACCAACTGAAAAGAATGTTTCCTGTGTCTCGCTATAATATAAGTATCTGTCTTTGGCTGTTCCAGTATTGCTTTTTGTTAAGTATCCCTTATGATTTGAAGGAATACATGTAAATGAAAATTCATATGGGCCAGAAACATTTGCATTATTCAATACCAAATAAAGCTTTACATCCCATGTGCCTGTTTCATCAGGAGCAAACCGTATTCTCCATGGGTAATCGGTATTAAGTTGTACCCATGTATTGTTAATTAGATCTCTTTCGTAAGGAACATAGTAAAACCCCATAGCTTTCCTAACAATGCCTGATGGAGATGTTAGTCTTGCTTCAATTGCAATTTCCTCTGGATTAAATGGATTTATTCCGCCAATGTTATTGTCCAGAAAATCTTCTATTTGATTGGTTATTAACTGGGATAACTTCAGCCCTAATTCCATTTTATGATATTTTGGAACTTCCCCAACTGTGTTATCAGGATAAAACCATACAGTTTCAAACTCAAAAGGATTAATCCTTGCCACAAAATTGCTGCTATTGTCAACGGTGATTTTTGAGCCCG
>CAZGIW010000144.1:0-5239 GCA_964526285.1 uncultured Bacteroidales bacterium
AATTAAACAAAAAAATCATTTTGCAAAACTAATGGCCTGTCGAAGTATTCGTGGCATATAAAAAAAAGACAAAACTACTCTGCGTCTGGCGCCATAAACCTTTGATAATCAACAACAAAAACGTTTTTAACGGTTAAGTAACGGATATAGTCTTGATTGTCTAATGGTTAGCCAATAACAAGAAGAAATTTATGACAATGGAAACTCAAACAAAACTTTTTTTCACCTTATAAATATTTTTATTAATTTTGTATACACAATATAATAATTCATCGAAAAGGAAACCAAAATGAAAAAAATCAACGAACACTATGGCTGCCTCACAAAAGTAGAAGATTTATGGTGCATTGAAGAAGCCGGAATTCCAAACACCTGCATTCTTGAGTCAAGAGAAATTTTTCCGGGTTATTATTCATCTCCTGCCGGAAGTTCAAAACCCAAACATGTGTTTATTATGTCAAAACAAGATCTCACACTTGAAAAAGTTGCAAGATTATCTGCTGCTGTGAAGAAAGACTATTCAAAACCATTTGACGCAGCTTTTTGTGAAATAACAATTGCAAACCAGGTGTGTTCAGGTATTCGAATCTCGGGAATGGAAGATTATTCTGGGATCAAGGAATTACAGGCTTTGTTTGCCGACCATGGGACTGATCTCAAAAAGAAAGTGAGCAACATCAACAAAACTGAAGCAATCATCAAAGTAAGGAAATTCTTCAATCTTGAAAAAGCTTCTCAATTCACATACCTGGACAATGTTCAAAACAATATGGGTTATTTTGTTGTTGACAGCGACATTCCATGGGAAGAGTTTAAACAGAACATCCTAAAACTGAAAAACAACTGGCATGGCAACTCATTTGATGCTGCCAAATGCTTTATCTATGAAAATGCAAACATTAAAGATTTGGTCAGAATTTACTCTCATGACATCAATGATGAGTTTATCAATACAATCAGAGAAGCATACGTAAAAGTTTCTACCTATTAGAGATTGTCTTGTTTACCATTTATCCTGAAAATCTAGCATAAAGGATATCAATCCTCATCTGAACATTCACGGAATTATTATAAAAGAACAATCGAATACTACAATTCAAACGCTTAGTCCCTGTTCTCTGTTGCAATATTCGATTGTTCATCCTCCATGAGGATATTTACCCTACATTCATTAACGCAATGAAAAGCTATTTATTATTTGACATGTATTACTTATTAAAGAAAAATGAAATCTATAATTTCAGCTAACATATTCTACATTTCATATCCTTTTGCTTTGGCCAGCTCAAGAATGGAAGAATTGACTGCTGCACCAAAATCATCCTGTACACCTTCTTCTTTCATTTTTACATCAATATATGACTGTCTCTTCTGTGAAAGCTCTGCTATTTCAAGTTGAATCTTTGATCGTTCCTTTTGGTTTTTTTCAATTTCTGCTTTTAGTTGTGCATCTGTCATCTTCTGATATTGCTCAGGCAAAGTCTTTTTATCAACTGTTTTGTAATATTCAGGGTCACTTTGATGCATATCAACCAAATCCCAGGCAGCATTATTGTAGACCGACTTTGATTTGGCAACAGCTCTTTCTGCATAGTTGGCTCCTGACATTTGCTGTGCATTCTGATCCTGTACAGCTTGATTGGCATAACCATATTCTCCATAGGATCCATAATAAATATAAGTAGAATTGAGCTTTTCATTGCATCTAATCAGGTCATCATCATAAGGGGTAACAATATATCTGACCTTTTCATCTGAATTAATGCAAAAATATTTTCCGTCTCCCTTGTCCGCTCCGTCCTTCCATAATTCCTGAACTCCATATTCACAATTGCCGCAATAGATCGTATTCACAAACACGTCTTTGCTTTTTGCTCCGCTGATTGCCTCAATATAATTTATGGTGCCCTGACTAAACGGCTCATTTCCTGCAATATAAATCAGTTTCATGCTGTTTTTGTTTTTACTCCATTTCAAATTTTTAATTGAATGGTCAATCACTGCTCCGCAATATTCCAAACCTCCGTAAGTTGTTACTCCAAACAATTTTTCGGAAATTAAATCCAAATCGGTTGTAAAAGCCACAAGTTGTTTTACATAATGCTCTTCCTGTTTCAATCCATCATTACCATATTTATAAAGAGCAATTTCAATATGAGGTTCCTGTCCCTGAAATTTCAAACTGGTAAGTGTGTTAACAATATTCCACAATCGGGATTTGGCCTGATCAATGAGACCGTCCATACTATTTGATGCATCAAGCAGAATAGCAAGCTGTATTTTTGGCCCCTCATCCTCCTCAACCGGAACCGGTGTTGGGATGGTTGATGTATGCCTTGCTGAGTGTTGCGCAAATAATCCAGTTGTCATAAACAGACATAAGGCTATTGCGATGAATGCTTTGATTGATTTTTTTGTTTTCATAGTTTTCTGTTTTTAAGGTTTATTACAAAATTACAATCCTGCAAAAGTTTAAAAAGCAACCAAATGGTAAAACAGCCATTTCACTTGGTGAAATCATGTGTATTGAAATGAAAAATTTTGTTACTTTGTATTATAATATGTAACAATGGTATTCAGGTTATTTTTTTGTTTTGCAACAATCCTTCTCTGCTTTGTAATGAGTGTATCAGGACAAAGCGTTACAGGTGCTGAAAATCAGAATCAGCAGCAACAAAACAGCCTCAATCAGTCATCTCAGAAAGTCATTCAGTCCATCAGCGAAAACAAAAGTGATGATGAGCTTGCTGAAGATTATTACAATCTGGCCATGGAGCTTATAAAAACAAGAGAATACGACAAAGCTGAATCATATTTACAAAAAGCCATACAACTGGCTTCAGGAGGAAAGAAAAAAAGCTCCCGTCTTTCAACTTATTATCGTGAGCTTGCAATTTTACAGGAAACGATGGGAAAAAATGAAGCTGCATCCGCAAGTTACACAAGAGCATTTGAAAATACTTCAGACAAAACAATGCGACAGATTAACAGTAACGATGCACGTCGTGTTCAGAACAAAAAACAACCTGAAATTGAAATTGAGTATCTGCAACAAAATGCAGATCTGCTTAACAGCGAAAGCCACAACAATGAAAAAGCAAGAGCATATGTTCAGATTGCAGATGCCAACATGAACATGAACCAATCGGAACAGGCTTTGGTCAACTACCAGCAAGCGCTTGATCATATGGACACATTCTCTGATGATTATCTGAAAGTGAAAAGCGAAATTGCCAACATCATGCTGCTTAACAGCAACTATGATGAGGCCATTGAAATTCAAAAACAGGTGGTTCAGCAATCACAGCAAACCTCAGGTATTGAAACACAGATTTCTCAAATGCAGCAATTATCCACACTGTATTTTTCAACCAACAATATCCAGGAAGGCATTGCAGCTCTTCAGCAGGCCTACGAACTGGCCATTGAAAAGGGCAATCTGAAAGGGGCTGCCTCAAGCCTTGAAAAACTCACAGCCTATTACGAGTCAGGCATGCAATGGCAAGAAGCAATAGTGCTTTACAAAGACTTTCTTGAAAACCTGGATAGTCTCATCGCCAAAGATAACAGCCTTGTTGATTTTAAACTGTTCGAGGTTAACGAAGACCGAATTTCTGAACTGGAACACGAGAAAAAAGTTCAGGCCGAACTCATCAGTCGTACTGGCAAGCTCAATTTGTTACTTACAGGTTCTGTAATTTTACTGCTAATTTTGCTTTTGCTCATTGTGAAAGGACTATTGTCAATACGCAAACGAAATAAAAAAATTGCACTTCAGTCGCTCAGGCGCGAAATGAACCCACATTTTATTTATAATAGCCTAAACAGTATCAATCAGTTTATTGCCAGCAACAACGAACTGGAAGCAAACAAATATCTGGCTTCATATTCCAGTCTTATGCGTAAGATTATGGAACATTCCAACAATGACTATATCCCTTTAAGTACCGAAATTCAGCAAATCCGTGAATATCTTGATTTGGAAAAGTTGCGTTTTGGTGATAAGTTTGATTATGAGATGTTTGTTGATGATTCAATTGATACTGATTCGGAAAAAATTCCCAATATGCTCATCCAGCCCAATCTGGAAAATGCAGTGTGGCATGGTCTGAGATACAGAAATTCCAAAGGATTGCTTGTTATCACTTTTTCAAGAAACAACGGGCACATGTATGTTGAAATTGACGATGATGGAATTGGAATTGAACAAAGCAAAAACCTGAAAACCAACCATCAGAAAATGCACCATTCGAGAGGGCTGACCAATGTGAGAGAAAGGATAAAACTATTGAATGACATTTATAATACAAAAATCCAGATTGAGATAAAGGAAAAGTCGTTACCATTAACGGGTGTTAAAGTTAAAATTGCATGGTAGTATGAAAATACGCAGTATCATCGTTGAGGACGAATTTTCGGCAAGAGAAGCCCTGAAATCATATGTGGGAAAATACTGCCCTCAGATTGAGATTGCCGGAGAAGCGGCCGATGCACGGGAGGCTGTTGAAATCATTCGCTCAACTGAACCACAACTGGTATTTCTTGATGTGGAACTGCCCTACGGCAATGCATTTGATATTCTTGATGCCTGTAAGGATTTGAATTTTGAAACAATTTTTGTTACTGCATATTCTGAATATTCACTAAAAGCTCTGAATCAGAGTGCGGCCTATTACCTGCTGAAGCCCATCAGCATAGAAGAACTGATTATTGCTGTCAGCAAGGTTCAGGATCATCTTCTGAAGGACGATGCATTTAACCGCAACAGGATTGTGCTTGAAAACTTCAGGGAGTCCAGACCGGAAAAACGCCAGGTGATATTGCCCACTATTGAAGGATTTGAAGTCATTCGCATGGAAGACATTTCCAGACTGCAGGGTAACGGAAATTTTACGGACATTTATCTCAACGATGGCAGTAAAAAAATGGCATGCCGATTTCTGAAACATTATGCTGAAATATTGCCACATCCTTTTGTACGGGTTCACAAATCACACATTATAAATATTCACAACATCAAATCCTATCACAAAAGCTTTGGTGGTTATGTGATTCTCACAGACGACACTGAGGTTTCAATTTCGGCAGGCTACAAAGATGAATTTATGAAATTGTTCAGGGATTGAATCAAATCCCCTCTCATTTTTTTTGCCCAATAAAAATTTTTTCGTATCATTGCACTTGTTTAAAGAACAATAATTTCAGTTGATATGAAAAAGATGTTTATTGTTGGCATAAT
>CAZGIW010000145.1:0-5153 GCA_964526285.1 uncultured Bacteroidales bacterium
GTGTTTGCTCAATCACCCGAAAAAATGAGCTATCAGGCAGTAATCCGCAACAGTAGTGACCAGTTGCTAACCAATCAGGCAATTGGCATGCAGATAAGCATTTTGCAAGGCTCAACAAGCGGCCTGGCAGTGTATGTTGAAACACAAACTCCAACTACCAATGCAAACGGTTTGGTGAGTATAGAGATTGGTGCAGGAACAACATCTGACGATTTTTCAGCCATTGACTGGGAAAACGGCCCATATTTTATTAAAACTGAAACTGACACAGCCGGCGGAACAAATTACACAATTACAGGCACCAGCCAGTTGCTGAGTGTGCCATATGCACTGCATGCAAAAACTGCAGAAACAGTAACAGGTGGAATTACAGAAACCGACCCAATTTTTGGAGCATCTATAGCAAGTGGCATAACAGCAACCGACACCACTTATTGGAATAATAAACAAGACAAACTAATAGAAGGCACTAATATTAGCATAGTTGGCAACACCATAAGTGCAACAGGCCTGCTGCCGTCCGGAACCACAGGGCAGACGCTGCGTAATAACGGAACATCCTGGGTTGCTAATTCCACCCTGTATAATAGCGGTACTTTTGTGGGTATTGGAACAACATCTCCCAACAAGCCTTTATCAATCCAGGGCAGCGGGGTCAATTCTGAATGGATACAGTTTAAATTGCCCGACAGTTCAAATATCTGGCACATTAATAATTCGGGAGGCGGTCTCAATTTTGTGGAAAGCGGTGTGGCAGGCAACCGCTTGTTCCTCCAGCCGGGTGGTAATGTAGGCATCAGTACTTCAACGCCAAATTCAACATTTGAGGTGAATGGTTCCATAGCGGCAAAAGTCACAACCGTTACCGGCACGTATTCCATTCAATCCAACGACGCTGTTGTGCTATGCAATGCAACTACTGTATTTACAGTTACCCTTCCTTCAGCAGTTGGAATTACGGGAAGAATTTACACCATCAAAAACATCAATACGGGTAATGTTACTATCGCAACCAGTACCGGTCAAACTATAGACGGGGCTGCTTCTTCTGATGTTATTCTGGATCAAGAAAACTCCATTTTGCAAGTAATGAGTAATGGAACCAATTGGAATGTTCTTAGCCAACCGGTACATTACATTGGCGAAAGCTATGGCGGAGGTATTGTATTTTATGTATATGACGGCGGGCAGCATGGATTAATAGCCGCCACTTCTGACCAAAGCTCGGGAATACAATGGTACAACGGAACAAATAGATATACAGGTACAAGCGGAGACGGATTGTATGCAGGAGCAATGAATACTTCTATGATAGTTGCTACACAAATAGCAGATAACCAAACCGGAAATTTTGCTGCTAAAGTTTGTGCCGATTATTCCGTTACTGTAAGTGGGATAACTTATGGCGATTGGTACTTGCCTTCAAAATATGAGCTTAATTTATTATTTGCACAAAAAACTGCGGTTGGCGGTTTTGCTAATGCCTTCTATTGGAGTTCTACCGAGCACAATAACGGCATCGCATGTTTACAGAGCTTCGACGATGGCGGTCAAGTCATCACCAATAAGAACAACGCATACTATGTTCGTGCCGTTCGGGCTTTTTAAATTATTCCATTGAATTCATTTTATATTAAATTTTAAAAATCATGAAAACCATCAGAAAAATTTTATTAAAGTCATTAGTACTTTTACCTTTCGCCTTTTCCCTTTCCCCTGCCTTCGGGCAAAGCCCGAATGGCATGAGCTATCAGGCAGTTATCCGCAACAGCAGCGACCAACTGGTTACAAATCAGACAATTGGTATGCAAATTAGCATTCTGCAAGGTTCAACAAGCGGCTTGGCAGTGTATGTGGAAACACAAACTCCAACTACCAATGCAAACGGTTTGGTAAGTATTGAAATCGGTGCAGGAACAACATCTGACGATTTTTCAGCTATTGACTGGGCCAACGGACCTTATTTTATTAAAACAGAAACCGACACAGCAGGAGGAACAAACTACACAATTACAGGTACTAGCCAACTAATAAGCGTCCCTTATGCTTTACATGCCAAGGTTGCTGATTCTATCACTGGTGGAATTATCGAATCTGACCCTGTGTTTGGAGCATCGGTAGCAAGTGGCATAACAGGACCAGATATTACCAACTGGAATATTGACAATGACACAACCAATGAATTGCAAACTTTAAGTATTTCTGCAGATACTATTTCGATTTCCAGTGGAAACAGCATCGTTTTGCCAAGTAGTGCAGACAACGATTGGCTGGTAGCAGGAAATAACATGACGGCTCTGCCAACTGGTAATATTGCCATTGGCGTATCGGTTTTACCTCATGAGAAATTTACTGTTGGTGATACAGGTGTATTCAGAGTAGTTGTCGGCCATGCAGGCAATTTTAATGAGACAGAGTCAGGGCGTTTGGTATTTACAGAAGATGTTAACTTCATTGGCACCTGCGGGTTTGAATTCTTTCATGACGGAGCTGCGAATACCCTTTCTTTAGTGTCAGGTTGTACCTCTTTGGAAGATACATCTGTCGTGTTCACAAGAACAGGGGTGGTGCGTATTCCTGAGAGAGTAAAAATTGGAGAAAACTCAAATCCCAGTTGTGATGTACATATAAAACAAGCTGGCACAGGCACTTCTCCGGGTAGCTCAGGTCTTCGCTTAGAAAATAGTGACACTCCTATTTACAACCAAATTTGGACTGATGGCGCCAATCTGAACTTTAGTTTAAGTGGGACCCGAATTGCTTATATTTCCAATGTTGGGGCTTATACACAAGTCTCTGACAAACGAATGAAGAACAACATCACTCCAATGAATAATGTTCTAAGTAAGGTGATGGAATTGAAACCGGTGGAATATTTCTACAATCATAGTGACTCCAAGGTAAAATCTATAGGTTTTATCGCACAGGATGTACAACAAATATTCCCTGAACTGGTAAATAAAAGTGATGATACAGAGATGTTGGCCATTCAGTATGTTGAATTTGCCGTCATTGCTGTTAAAGCTATTCAGGAACAACAGATACAAATCGAACAGCAAACAACTATTATCAATGCTCAGCAAGCTGAAATTGACGCTTTGAAAGCTGATGTTGAAATGCTGAAAGGAATCATCAAATATGAAGAGCCTACTACATCAGATAATACAAAACAGGATATCGCTCCTGTAATTTCAAATAATGCAAACAAAACAGATGTGGATCAAGAATAATTGATTTCTTCATCTTGTACAAAAAAGAGTCAATATCTGATAGAGGTGTTGACTCTTTTTTTAATAATTCAAAATGGGGAATACGTAGTCCGGAATATTATCTCAAGCGGATTAAAAAAATTTCTTTGCGAATATGAAAAAAACTCAATAAGTAAACATATATTTATTATTGTGTACATCTCAGCATAAAAAAATTACTTTTCGTATAAAATCATCTATAATTTTTTGTAATTTTGAAAAATATTCATAAAAAAACACATACCATGAAAAAACAATTATCAATGATTTTGACATTTATGTTTTGTATCTTGCTTATTTCCAGCACATTTGCACAGCAAAGACCAACAGAGTTTAAAAAACACAAATCGGTTCATCAATGGGATTTTATGCCCGATTTGACCAAAAACCAGATTGATAAGATTGATGCCATTGAAACAGATGAGAATGGAAAAGTGGCTGAATTATGGTCACACATTCTGAAAGAAGAAGGTGAACTGGAGAAAATGAAATCCACTCCAGGCACTCCTCCAAGTGATATTGAGGGAAAACAAAGACAAGTTTTTGAGCTATATGGTCGGGTGGAAAAAGAGCGTGCACTGGCTGAAAGTGCTATTTTGAAAGAATTAACACCAACTCAGAGGGAAATATACAAGAAACACATGAAATAACATCCAATTATGAAAAAAATATTGTTGTTTACCTTTATAATGGGTTTGTTTTTGCAAACCACAATGAGTCAGGAACTCCCCGAATGCAAATTGCGTTTTGAGCTTCCCAATGATGAATGGAGTCTCATGTTCCACCAAACCGATGATGATGGCATTGTTACATATGTTTATAACAGAGAACCTGTTACAACAGCAGAGGGAGTATCATTCACTCCATATATAGGGATTATCATTGAAGACCTGGAAGATGAAGACACAGATGTGATTACATTTTCAATAATGAAGCGTTTTACTATACCCTTTGAGGTTATCAATGTTTTCATTCATGAATCAGGCATTATTGATTACACAAATGCCATAGGATACAAGGGCACTTATGTAGATGAATTTGAACGAACTTTGTACTGGATTCATGCTATCAATGGAACCAAAGGTATTCAGTTCATTTTTGAATCATCCTCTGACACCTTTGAATTGGTGGATGAAGAATTTCTAAAAAGCATCAAGTCAATCAGAGTTTTGTAATTCTTATTGAATCAGACTTTCACTACTCTGGTACCTGATATTTTATCATGCCAGCCTGAATCATCAGAACCAAGAAAAGAAAATGCTTCAAAAGGAATATGTCTGCAAAGTGTTCGAATAAAAATTCTTTTAAAGTCAGGTTTTTCTCCGTTTATTGTAACAACTTTTGTTCGGGTAATAAATTTTCCTATGCTTCTGCCTGTTGTATATTCAAATAAAGAGTAATAGGTCATTGTGGACAAAAAACTAAAGGCATAGACAACAATCATATTTTCTTCATCAATTATAAAATCTGCTCCGGGAAAAATTGCATATAAAATGCCTCCTAAAACCAAAAAGAAATAGTAGCTGAACAACCATAGAAACAGCAAGTCGAGCAAATAATTGGCAAGTCGGAGCCCTTTTCCAGCGATATTCAGATCAACCACTTCTGTTTCTGAATTTATTTCCTCTTCTGCCTCTTCAACAGGCAGAAAAAACACACACCGGTCTTCAAAATCGGGTTCTTTCCCTGTGAGACCACACAAAACACCCTTATGTATGTCATAATGCTGGTTTTGACAAATTCGGCAGAATTGAATAATATTACTTGCAGACATTGGATAAAAATTTTTCTGCAAAAATAAATGAAAAGTAACTGTCCACCACTAAAAAAAATATCGTAGTTTTTTTTAGCCAGTAGAGTAGAGCGAGGAGCAGCGAAATTGCTACTCCCGCCCCCTCGTCAAAC
>CAZGIW010000146.1:0-4995 GCA_964526285.1 uncultured Bacteroidales bacterium
TTATTTACAGGCACATGTGTTTTTGATCTTTGTAAGAAGGACAAGTCAGGAAAAATAAAATAGTGGACTTATAGGAATGAATAAATAAAAAGCGTGAATCTGTAAAGAAACACGCTTTTTTTAATTTCCAAAAGAGAGATTTTTTTATGCTTCGCCCACAGGACCACCACCCATATTGTAGGGAGGCATAACAGGCCCCTGATCATATTTTTTTATCTCTCCGAAAGTACGTTCAAATTTTTGGATATTCTCTGCCAATGCATCCATCAGCCTTTTGGCATGCTGAGGTGTAAGAATAATGCGATTCTTTACCTTTGCTTTGGGTATGCCGGGCATAACATTCACAAAATCTATTATGAATTCAGCATGTGAATGAGTGATAATTGCCAAATTTGAATAAACACCTTCTGCCACATCTTCTGGCAATTCGATGTTGATTTTTTGTTCTTTTAATGGATCTGCCATAATTATTAATTTTCCTGGTTTACATCTTCCATCACCATTTCGTCTTTTGATGCTTGAAGTTTTTCAAATTCTTCAAGAGATCCAACGATGATATTTTCATATTCTCTCAACCCTGTGCCTGCAGGTATAAGGTGCCCTACAATGACATTTTCTTTCAGCCCGAGAAGGTCGTCGCGTTTTCCATTCACTGCAGCATCTGACAGAACTTTTGTTGTTTCCTGAAATGATGCAGCAGAGATGAAACTTGATGTTTGAAGTGATGCTCTTGTAATACCCTGCAATATCTGTTTAGCAGTGGCAGGGTGTGCATCTCTTACCTTTGGCAGGGCTTTATCATTACGTCGTAAATGAGATATTTCATCCCTGAGTTTTCTGGCTGTAATTGGTTGCCCGGGACGTAGCGTCTCAGAATCACCAATTTCAAGTACAATTTTCATATCAATGACACTGTCATTTTCAAGCTGAAAATCAATTTTATTCACAAGCTCGCCTTCAAGGAATTTAGTGTCGCCCGGATCTTCAATCTGTACTTTACGCATCATCTGCCTCACAATCACTTCAAAGTGTTTGTCATTAATCTTAACACCCTGTAAACGATACACCTCCTGAACCTCATTGACAAGATATTCCTGTACAATTGTAGGCCCTTTAATTGACAGAATATCTGAAGGGGAAATAGCTCCATCAGATAATGATGTTCCCGCTTTCACAAAGTCATTTTCCTGTGCAAGAATCTGTTTTGAAACAGGCACAAGATAGCTTTTCTCTTCACCGGTTTTACTTTTAATGATAATCTCACGATTACCACGTTTGAGTTTTTTACCGATTGAAACAAAACCGTCAATTTCTGATACCAATGCTGGTTCTGATGGATTTCTTGCTTCAAATAACTCAGTAACACGTGGAAGACCTCCGGTAATATCTCCTGATTTTCCAATTGTTCTGGGGATTTTTACCAGAATGTCACCTGCTTTGATTTTGGCTCCTTCCTGAACTGTAATGTGTGATCCCACTGGAATATCATATGATTTTAAAACTTCCTTTGATCCGGCTGCCATGATGTGAATAATTGGATTTTTCGCTTTTACACGACTTTCAATAATCACTTTTTCGTGGTGACCAGTTTGTTCATCAGATTCTTCTTTAAATGTTATTCCTTCAAGTACATTTTCAAAATCTACAATACCATTTATTTCTGATAAAATAACTGCATTATATGGATCCCAGTCACATATAAGATCTCCTCTTTTTACAGTATCTCCGTTTTTCACATATAAATGTGATCCGTAAGGAATGTTTTGTGATGTAAGTGTTATTTTTGTTTTGGGATCAAAAATTTTCATCTCTGCTGAACGACCCATAACAACATAATACTCAACTCCCGATTCATTGATGTAATTGACATATCTCAATTCATCAAATTCAACAATACCATCATGTTTGGCTGAAATATTACTTGATATGGTTATGTTTGAAGCAGTTCCACCAACATGGAAAGTTCGCAGTGTCAACTGTGTTCCTGGTTCTCCAATTGACTGAGCAGCAATTACTCCAACAGCTTCGCCTTTTTGAACCATTTCGCTTGTGGATAAATTACGCCCATAACATTTTGAACAAACACCACGGAGTGATTCACAGGTAAGAACAGAACGGATTTCAACAGTTTCAATTGGTGATTCTTCAATTATCTGACAAATTTCTTCTGTGAGTTCATCACCACTTTTAACAATAAGTTCACCTGTATTTGGATGAGTGATATCATGAAGAGATGTTCTTCCGAGAATTCGTTCATACAATGTTTCAACAATCTCTTCATTTTTCTTCAATGTATTCACTGAAAGCCCCCTCAATGTACCACAATCCTCTTCTGTAATAATCACATCCTGAGCCACATCAACCAAACGACGGGTTAGATAACCGGCATCAGCTGTTTTAAGAGCAGTATCAGCAAGACCTTTACGTGCACCGTGTGTAGAAATGAAATACTCAAGAACCGAAAGTCCTTCTTTAAAGTTTGAAAGAATAGGATTTTCAATAACCTCACCACCTGTTGCAGTTGATTTTTGAGGTTTTGCCATCAAACCACGCATTCCACTCAGCTGACGAATTTGTTCCTTGCTACCACGAGCGCCTGAATCAAGCATCATATAAAGCGGGTTGAAACCATCCTGATCCTTTGTTAATTTGTCAATGAGAATCTTGGTTAATTTTGAATTGGTATGCGTCCAAACATCAATGATCTGATTGTAACGTTCATTGTTTGTGATGACACCCATATTGTAATTCATCAATATTTCATCAACTTCTTCATTGGCTTCTCCAACAAGTTCCATTTTTTCATCTGGAGTGACAATGTCACCAATTTTAAATGATAAACCACCTTCAAAGGCCATTCTATAACCCATATTTTTAAGGTCATCAAGGAATTGAGAGGCTATGGCAAGGTTGGTCTTTTTCAAAATACTTCCGATAATATCACGCAATGATCTCTTGGTTAGCAGTTCATTGATAAAACCATATTCGTTGGGCACAATTTGATTAAATAAAACTCTTCCAACAGTTGTTGTGATGATTTCAGAGGTATTTTCTCTTTCAAGTTTCAATTTGATAATTGTGTGTAGTTTGATTTTGCCTTCGTTGTATGCAATAATCACTTCTTCCTGCGAATAGAATAGTTTATTTTCACCAATGGCCTTGTAATGGTCATTGCTTGGTTTGTCCTTAGTCATATAGTATAATCCTAAAACCATGTCCTGTGAGGGAACAGTAATTGGAGCTCCGTTAGCAGGATTAAGGATATTGTGTGATGCAAGCATCAGAAGCTGAGCTTCAATAATGGCGGCATGCCCAAGTGGCACATGAACAGCCATCTGGTCACCGTCAAAGTCAGCATTAAATGCAGTACACACCAAAGGATGAATTTGAATTGCCTTACCTTCAATAAGTTTAGGTTGAAAAGCCTGAATACCAAGGCGGTGAAGAGTAGGTGCACGATTGAGTAGTACAGGATGACCTTTCAAAACATTTTCCAGAATATCCCAAACAACCGGATCCTTTCTGTCAACAATTTTCTTTGCAGATTTTACTGTTTTTACAATTCCGCGTTCAAGCATTTTCCTGATAATAAATGGCTTAAATAGTTCAGAAGCCATTTCTTTAGGTAATCCGCATTCATTGAGTTTCAGCTCAGGACCAACCACAATAACAGAACGACCAGAGTAGTCAACACGTTTTCCAAGAAGATTTTGACGGAAACGTCCTTGTTTTCCCTTCAAACTATCTGATAATGATTTAAGTGGTCTGTTGGATTCGGTTTTAACAGCACTGGCTTTACGTGAATTGTCAAACAATGAATCTACAGCTTCCTGCAACATTCGTTTTTCATTTCGAAGGATGACTTCAGGAGCTTTCACTTCAACAAGTCTTTTAAGACGATTGTTTCGAATAATTACACGGCGATACAGGTCATTTAAATCTGCAGAAGCAAAACGACCACCATCAAGAGGAACCAATGGCCTAAGTTCAGGAGGAATAACAGGTACAATCCTGACAACCATCCATTCTGGTTTGTTGATTATTCTTGTATTTGCACCACGGAATGCCTCAACAATATGCAGACGTTTCAATACATCTGATTTACGTTGTTGTGATGTTTCTGTGTTTGCTTTATGTCTGAGAGAGAATGACAGTTCATCAAGATCAAGTTTCATAAGTAAATCATGAATAGCTTCAGCACCCATTCTCGCAACAAATTTGTCAGGATGAGAGTCTTCAAGCAAAAGATTTTCCTTAGGAAGTTTTTCCATGATATCAAGATATTCATCTTCAGTGATGAAATCAAGATAATTTTTGTCTTCTATGATGCCAGGATTGATGACAACATAATTCTCATAATAAATGATTTGCTCCAGTTTTTTAGTTGGAAGACCCAGCAACCCCCCAATTTTATTGGGAAGTGATTTAAAAAACCAGATGTGTGCAACAGGTACAACAAGTTGAATGTGCCCGATTCTTTCACGTCTTACTTTTTTTTCAGTGACTTCAACGCCACATCTGTCACAAACGATACCTCTGTAGCGTATGCGTTTATATTTTCCGCAGTGACATTCCCAGTCTTTCACCGGGCCAAAAATCCTCTCACAGAATAAACCATTGGGTTCAGGTTTATATGTTCTGTAATTGATTGTTTCAGGTTTTGTCACTTCACCATTTGACATGGCCAGTATCTTGTCAGGCGATATAAGGCTGATTGTGATACTTGTAAAATTGCTTTTCGGTTGTGTTTCCTTTCTGAATGCCATATGGAAAACGTATTTATTATATTAATAAAAAAATCAAATTAATCAAATGTAATATCAAGTCCAAGACCTCTCAGTTCGTGAGTAAGAACATTGAAAGATTCAGGAATGCCGGGAACGGGAAGATTTTCTCCTTTAACGATGGCTTCATAGGCTTTTGAACGGCCTGTTACATCATCAGATTTGAGAGTTAAAACTTCCTGAAGGATATTGGCAGCACCAAATGCTTCAA
>CAZGIW010000147.1:0-4818 GCA_964526285.1 uncultured Bacteroidales bacterium
TAAGGATTGGAATAATTAACAAACATTTTATAACAGTTAATAGTAATTTTTTTTAATTTTGCATGATATTTTTATAAAGTATATTCCTATGAAATGGTTATTTTATATTTCGTCAATGTTTGTTCTTGCTGCATGTCAAACACCACATTATTTTCCAAGCATGGGTACTGCCCCTCTGCATACTGAATCAAATGAAGGGGTTATGATGCTTGGTGTCAACAGTTCAGGTATTTCTCCTGTCCTATCCTATTCCGTGAACGATTTTCTGTCTGTCAGTGCTTCGGGTAGTTTTTTGGAACATGATGACCTGAGCTTTGGCTTTGCTGAAGCAGGAGTAAGCTATTATCAGTCAAAAAATGAAATGCTCAACTACAGTTTCTCATTATTTCCGGGATATGGATGGTCAGATTTTAAAACTAATCATCCGGATTTTCCGGGTGAATCATATGTGAATTATTATAAAATTTCAGTACAACCAACAATTGGACTTACTACAGATTATTTTGATATGTATCTGAATATTCGTATGGCTTTTCTTGACTTTTTTCAGGTTCACACTACTCATGACCCTAAAACCGGAATGGATTTGTTTATTGAACCTTCTCTGGGTATTCAGGTGGGATATAAATATATCAAATTGTTTTTACAGGCACAAATTTCAACTCCCGTAATGAAAAATAGCGATATTTCATATTTTCCAATGCACATCAGTATTGGACTTCGCTCAAAAATTCCTTTTGGTGAAAACAATTAAGCAGCATGATACAAAAGAGATACAACAACATCCTGTTTAATAAGCCCTGTTTGATTGTCAACGAATCAGTTGCCAGAAAGAATATTGATACCATGGCTGACAAAGCTGCTAAAAACAAAGTGTTGTTTCGACCACATTTTAAAACTCACCAGTCAAAAGATGTGGCTTTGTGGTTCCGGGAAAAAAATATTCATACGTGCACTGTGTCATCTGTTGACATGGCCATCTACTTTGCAAACCACGGATGGAAGGATATCACCATTTCATCTGTTGTTAATCTCCTTCAGCTGGATAAAATCAATGAACTGGCTGCTTCTGTTTCGCTAAATCTTGTGGTTGATAATCTCTTTTCTGCTGCTGAAGTTGCTGAAAGAATGAAATTTAATACAGGTGTATTTGTCAAAATCGACACAGGTGCCGGAAGATGTGGATTGTTACCAACCATGTCGGAAGAAATAATCAGCATTTGTTCTCTTTTCAAGCAAAGCAAAAATGCTGATTTTAAAGGACTTCTTATTCATAGTGGACACACTTACGGGGCTTCATCCAGACAGGAAATTGAGAAAATATATGAAAGGGATAAGCGCATCCTCACCGAACTCAAATCGCATCTGCAAAGCTACTGTGATTCGGAAATGATTATTTCAATCGGTGATACACCGGGGTGCTGTTCTGTGGATGATTTTAGCTGGGCTGATGAAATCAGACCCGGCAATTTTGTGTATTTTGATCTTTTTCAATGGCAAAAACAAATCTGTAATGAACAACAAATTGCATGTATGCTTGCATGTCCGGTTATGGGAATTTATCCTGAAAAAAATCAACTTATTATTTACGGCGGTGCTGTTCATTTTTCAAAGGATTTTTTGTTGTATAATAATCAACCAATTTATGGAATGCTGGCAGAAATAAGCAGAAATAATCAATTAATTCCTGATGAAAATATTTTGCTGACAAATCTCTGGCAGGAGCATGGTCTTGTATCATTACCACAACATTCGATTAATAAATATTCTATTGGAGATATACTTACTTTTATTCCTGTTCACAGTTGTCTGACAGTTAGTGCCATACAGAATTGCCGAACTACAGAAGGAAACATGCTGGGAATGTTTCAATAAAGGGTGTTTAGTTCGTAATAGAAAATAGAAAATAGAAAATAGAAAATAGAAAATATCAGATAGTTATACTAGTGTTGGGAGTTTTTTGAAAAATGCGGATTGTGGACTATTGATTCTTTTATCTTATCAACGAATAATTCTGTGCAGCTGCTTCTCTTGTCATGGCATTGAAATGCCACCATTCAGTCTGGATTCCCCAAAAGCCGCCTTTACGCATCACTTGCCTGAGAAGTTGACGATTTTCAATTTGTTCAGTTGTGAGTTGTTCCTCCTGCAGCATTTGCCACTCCAACTGAGGATGGGCTTCTTCTCCGATAAAATCAAAGGGTGTCCCCATATCCAGAGGCAGACCATCAGCTCCAATGATTGAAACATCAACTGCAGCACCATAATTATGCACTGAACCAAAGGCAGGATTGCTAAGAAATTTTATCTTTTCATAAACAGGCAAATCAAGACTGTCCCACATAATTTGCTGTATCTGCAATGGTCGTGCTGCATCATAAACTATAATTGAATACTGAGGATGTAATTCTTTAAGATATTTCTGACATTGAACCAGACGATTGGCAACCTCAGGCAAAAAATAGGCCTTGCAAAGACATCCATAAAGGTTCATCCCCATAAAATTATCTGTGGTTGCATACTTTAGTTCAACCAAAATTGAAGGGTCAATGCTGTTGATATCCACAAGATTGTTTTTTCTCATAATTGCGTCAAAATAGCAAACAGGTGAGTTGCAATCCAATAATTCTATGAGTTTTTCACCATATGAACATTGCATTTTTCTCGAAAAATAATCAGGGGAATTACAGGAAAAAATCATGAGAATCACCATTACAAATGACAGGCAAAATGAAGATACTGTAATGTGTTTACTCATTTATCAGGATTAATGAGGAATAACAAAAGACGGAGGATTTTCAAACTTAACTCCTTCATATTTCACATCCCATAGAAACAAACCTTTAGCATCAATTGAAGATCCGGCTGCTGACCGTTTGCCTGTTTCAAAAATTTTTCTTAAATCTGCAAGAGAGGTTTTTTCCTTTCCCACATCAAGTATTGTTCCTACAAGTGCCCTGACCATATTTCTGAGAAATCTGTCAGCAGTAATTGTAAACACAAGTATTTCATTTTCTGAAATATATTGCCATTCTGCTGTTGTGACTTTACAAATATTGGTTTTTGAATTTCCTCCTGTTTTTGAAAAAGAAGAAAAGTCTTCAAACTGTCGAATAACGTTACAAGACAACTGCATGAGCCTCAGATTTAATTCACCTGTATACTCAAAAACAAAGTCTTTTAGAAACGGAAGTTTTTTTCTGGCTATAAAATATTTATAAGTTCGGTTGACAGCGTTGAAACGTGCATGTAATTCATCAGATACAGGAATAATCTGATATACAACAATAGCATCAGACAAAAACAAATTCATTTTTCTGATTAGTTTTTTCAAATCATCATCAGATAGTTTTTTTCGTAAATCAAAATGAGCAACATAAAACCTTGCATGCACTCCGGTGTCTGTACGTCCACAACCAGTAATTCGAATTTGTTGTCTTAGTATCAAAGTCAGGCAGTTTTCAATTTCTTCCTGTATGGTTGATGCATTTTCCTGTAGCTGCCAACCATGAAATTGAGTTCCCTTATAAGACAATGATATGAAATACCTTTGCATATATCAAAATTGAATATGCAAAAATAAATGAATTTAATGAATTCGTTATCACTCAGAATTCAATACACAAAAAGCCTCCTGAGTAAAGGTATCAAATAATCTAATAGAAACTTTTGCTACCTGACTTGAATGGGTTTGGATTAATATATCTCAAATTGATTTCTAATCCACCCACACTGTTTGTGGCTCTTCTCAAGCCGCTTACATTTGTATCGTAACTCACCCCAACAGCATAATTTGCAAACTCCAATGCTACATAAGGTATGGCGGCATCGTTAAATCGATAAAAGCATCCCAGTGTAAGAGCACTTTCTTTTCTAAATCCGGTGTATCTTGATTGCTCCTGAAGCATAAACCTAAAACCAAGCCCTGCCAATATTTCAGTATTTGGTCCCTGCATTTGATAAATAGCTGATGGAACAAGCCCAGTATTAGTTTGAGCTAATCCTATTGTTGATTTGGCATGAACTGTAATTTTTGAATAGAGTTTATGATCGAACAAATCTGTAAATGATTTTTCAGGTCTGTTGAAATGGTGAAATGCCCCACCAATATGAAATCTCACCCCATCATTTGATGACATGTTGGATTGTGGCGAAACATAGCTATAGAGCAATCCCACAGACATATCAGCATGATTGAACCCTTCATACTGATAGGTTTCACCACTGGGCAGTGTGGGATCAATTGTCCCTGCATTGGGGTCATATTGATTGTGCCATAAAAGGTTTGTCTGATTCATGCTTCTTTGTGAAAAGCCTCCCTGAATACCTGCACTTAAAATACTTGTTTCCCCCAATTGCTGATGATATGAAACTGACACAAGTGCCTGAGTAAGTGAAAGCTCCGATGTGCCTGCTTTATCGCGCATTATGTTTAAACCCATCGCCAATTTTCCAGTTTCTGAATCGTTTTTCCAAATACGTGTATCAAATGACATCCCGAAACTCTCATAGGGATTCATAATGCTTGCCCATTGATTTCTGTAAAAAAGAACAACACGCTGGTCTCCTTGAAAGGCTCCAGTATTTGCTGGATTGACAAGAAGTGGAATATCATAGAACTGTGAAAAATGATAATCCTGAGATTTTACATTTCCTGCTGAAATGATAATGAACAATGCAATAAATAATAATTTTGCTTTCATATGCTTCATGTTTCAATTAATTTATTTTTCTATCTCACAAGTGTCACATCTCCTTTATGACTTTCTTCGCTGCCATCTCTGAACTCAACATTCAGAAACCACACAAATACTGCCG
>CAZGIW010000148.1:0-4750 GCA_964526285.1 uncultured Bacteroidales bacterium
TAACATTTATAATTTTTATTTTGCAAATCTAAAGGTATTCGTGGCTTATAAAAAATGTGCTGAGTAGTTAGGAGTTTTTTAATACACCGAGGATTTTAACCATGGCAAGAGTATCCAAATGGCAATATTCCAGCAAAGCCTGTCTTTTTATATAAACCAATTCCTTGTCCTCAATAAAATACAAATCCAGAAATGTATTACTTGCAGTCATTCCATCACCGATTTCAAGATTATCATAAGAAACATCAGGGCACAACACTGGCAATACTACCTTTATGGAATACCTTCCTTCCATACTTTCAGTTGAATAATCCTTTTTTCTGAAAGGAATCATCAGGTCTGCAAGTTTTTCAGAAATGAGTTTCAATTCTGATGCATATTGGGGAAAATCTCTGATCATTTCTTTGATACGTGTTTGTTCAAATGCCTGATTATAAACAAGAATTGTTTTTGCTCCGTCAGTATCCCTAATCAGTTGTTGAATCAAACCTTCACGGGGGTCAGTATGGATATCGGAAGGTGCAAGATATGCAGAATGAACAATCTCTCCATCAGGATAATGCTGATAATGAACAGAATACTGAAAACAAACTTGCTGATAGGGTCTGCTTTCGTTAAACATTGGAACACCTGGCATGATGGTTTCAAAGTCCAGATGACACAATGGATATTCAAGTGAGCTGAGAAAAGATGCCACATTATCATGCTGAATTTCAGGAATGTCGCTCATTGGTGATGAGTCGCCTTTTACATCCGGCAATATTGCTGCACAATATTCATAGAAATCACAATGATATGGTTTTTTGCAATGATTTCCCATTTCCACATCTGGTTCTTCACCTTTCAGCAATTCAAGCAGTTGCGGAATTGTTTCTTTAACCAATGGTTGAAGCAAAAGCACCTCATTGGTAATCTCTGTTGGAATAAACAGTTTTTTTACATCAAGTTCTCCCCTAATCACATAACTCCTGTCAAAATGCATCACATACGCATGTTCAATTTTTATACCGCATCCCGAAGCAACATAATACTGAACAGCCACATCTTTGTTATGTTCGGGTTTGGCACTGTTGGTACTTTTCACTTCATACAAATACCATTTTCCGTTCTGCTTATGCAGAATATCCACAGCCACAAGAGTATCCTCAAAAATAAAAGTGGCCTCATAAATTGTTTCAACACCCTGGTTAATAAGTTGTTTTGTAAATTCAAAAGAATCATAACCAGGCAATTCGCCTCTCACAGCCATGATTCCACCGGGAAAATAGGTCTGTGCAAGTTCGCCAACACTTGTGCCCCTTGCAAACACAGCCTGAGTGGCATCGCTGATGAATTGTTCATCACGTTTGTGTTTGTAAAGCCACAGTGATTTTTTGCAATTTAAACCTCTTGTAAATCTTGATTTTGACAGCATATTCTAATATCATTTATGGCAAATATACAATCTAAAAATGACAAAACATGACGTTGTTGAATTAATATTTTCATTATTTTTGTATAAAATTGGCAATATGTTTCTTAAAAAAACACAAAACACCATTATTGCAGTTATGATTATTGCTGGTACATCATGCGGAATTTCCCAAACAGAAAACCATGAAAGCAATAACGGCACAACCAGAACATTATATCTCGTAAGGCATGCCAAATCATGTTGGGATGATTCATCACTGAGAGATGATGAACGACCGTTGAACAAACGTGGTTTGAGAGATGCTCCGTTTATGGGTCAGTTGCTCAAAGAATTGGGTGTTTTTCCACAAATCATGATTTCAAGTCCTGCCAACAGGGCTATCACCACAGCTAAAATTATTGCAGAAGAAATTGGATATGACACCGGAATGATTGAACAAAATCCATCAGTGTATGAGGCCAGCACCGGTGAGTTACTTGATATAATCCATAATCTTGATGATTCAATTTCAAGCGTTATGCTTGTTGGTCATAATCCTGGTTTTACGGGAATTGCCAATTATCTTCTGTCAGAATATTTTGACAATGTTCCCACCTGCGGAATTGTTGCAATCAGTTTTAATTCTTCATGGAAAGACATAAAAAGAAATACAGGCACGCTGGTTTTCTATGAGTATCCCAAAAAGCACAGTAAACAAACCGATTAGTTTTAACCAGTAATTTTAGTTTTTCATCATAAAAATTTGGAGCAATTAAAAAGTTTTATATTTTTGTTTTTTATTAAAATCAAAACATATGAATGCTTATAAGAGATTTTTTTCGACTTTATTTGTATTACTATCATTTTTAACACAATTGAAATGTGGTCCTGCAATAATTTTTCCTGATTCAGGAATTACCCACGAAGAGCTTATAGATTCAACAATATTCAGAACCTATTATTCAGAGAACAAGGGACAAATCAGGGATCAGAACTGGCAACCCAGACCAGATGTATTATTTTCGGGACATGAAGGAGAGTTCTCTTATTACATTCGCAACAATGGCATTTCCTATCAGATAACACAAGTTTATAGTTGGAAAACCTTGAATTATTTTGAAGGTGAAACTATTGACAACTATACTGATGGCCATGTTTTGTCACAGGTTCCTGAACAGATTACCATATACCGGACTGATTTATACTGGAAAGGGATGAACAGCAACTTTACTATTGAAAAAATGAATATTCAGGAAGGATACAACAATTATTACAATGTCCCTTATAACGCTGAGCCTGCCCTGTTTGTTAAAACATATTCAGAAATCTGGTTAAAAAATATTTACAATGGTATTGATATTCGTTATCATGGTGACGATTCAGGTTTAAAGTATGATTTCATAGTATCAGCCGGTAGTGATTACAAACAAATTCGCATGCAGGTTGAAGGTGCTAAAATCAGTAATGGACCTGATGGTACTTTATTATTAACAACCCCTCTCGGAATTATAGAGGAAGGAAAACCTGTAGCTTTCCAAAATGGAAAACAGATTGAAGCAGAATGGCAAATAGAAGGGAACAACATCAGTTTTCATTTACCTGATTATGACATTAATTTACCTCTGATTATTGACCCTCCTGTACGTTTATGGGGAACTTATTACGGAGATGTTGGATATGAAAGAAGCCAGTCTTGTGATAAAGATTCACAAAATAATATATATATGGCCGGATATTCAAGCGCAACAACCAATATTTCTACAGTTGGTGCTCATCAAACAACTATCGGAGGAGATGCAGATGCATTTCTTATAAAATTTGATAAGAATGGTGTTCGCCAATGGGGCACATATTACGGTGGAACAGGCTATGATGATGGATGGGGGGTTGCTGTTGATGCTAATGATTATATCTTTTTCTCAGGAATAACAGCTTCGGCAACAAATATTGCAACAGGTGGAGCTCATCAAACCAGTATTGCGGGATCTGATGATGCATTTCTTGTGAAATTTAACAGTGACGGGATCCGTCAATGGGGTACTTATTACGGTGGAACACAATCGGATGCAGCATGGGCATGTGCAGTTGATGGATCAGGAAATGTTTTTATTGGAGGATATACAATTTCAACCGGAGGCATTGCAACTGCCGGAGCGCATCAAACAACATACGGTGGTAGCATTGATGCTTTCATTGCCAAATTCAACACAAATGGGGTTCGGCAATGGGGCACTTACTATGGTGGTAGCAATTGGGACAGAGCCAGAGGTTGTGCTGCCGATGCAGATGGCAATGCATATCTCACGGGATTTACTCAATCCACAAATAATATGTCATCAGCTGGTGCACATCAAACAACTCATGGCGGTGGTACTTATGATGCATTTCTTGTAAAATTTAACAGTAGTGGAACAAGACAATGGGGTACATTTTATGGAGGTACCGGAACTGACTATGGATGGAATTGCAAAATTGACAATGATTTTAATGTATATCTTGCCGGAATTGCAGAATCTGCTACAAACATGTCTACAGTCGGAGCATACCAAACAACCCTGAGCGGCACACAGGATGCATATTTGGCCAAATTTAATTCAAACGGAGTAAGGCAATGGGGCACATATTATGGCGGAAGTAGTTCAGAATATGGATATGTCTGTATCCTTGATGATAACGGCAACATATATATCGGTGGGCATACATACTCAGCAACTAACGTTGCAACACCCGGAGCACATCAGGTTACTATCGGCGGAGGTTCTGATGCTTTTGCTGTAAAATTCAACAGCAACGGACAACGTCAATGGGCAACATATTACGGAGGGACTGGAACTGATTCCTTTTATCCTGGTTGCTCCGATTCTGATGGTTATGTATATTTTACAGGATACACCGGCTCTGCCAACAATATTGCTTCTGTTGGTGCTCATCAAACAACCCTTGGCGGCGACTGGGATGCCTTGCTTGTAAAACTTGGCGACTGTATTTATAGCGATGCAACCATTCTCACAACAGGCCCCTTCTGCTCAAATGATCCGCAAGTGCAGTTTTTCTCTGTTGAAGCTGGCGGAACATGGAGTGGTCCCGGAATCACAGCAGGCGGCATGTTCGACCCTTCAGCTGCCGGAGCAGGAACACATGTGATTACATACGGAATTACAGGTACATGCGGCGATACAGCAACAGTGAGTATTACAGTTCATGCAGCTCCTGTTGTGAATCTTGGTTCAAACACAAGTATTTGCGACGGCGATATTCTCACTCTTGATGCCGGCGCTGGATATACAGGCTATAGCTGGACGCCTTCCGGCTCTAATCAAACTTATGATGTTTCCGCTTCAGGCACATATTCAGTCA
>CAZGIW010000149.1:0-4549 GCA_964526285.1 uncultured Bacteroidales bacterium
TTCATTCAAATTAACCGTTTGATTTTGTGAAACATAGCCCACATGACTCACAACAATATGAGCAACACCTGCATTAAGACTGGTGATTTTATATGAGCCGTCTTTCCCAGTTGTAGTTCCTAATCCGGCATTTTCGACAATGATATTCACATTTGCAAGAGGATTCCCATTCTCATCAGAGATAGTGCCAATTATTGTTTGCGATGAAGCAATATTTTGTAAAAAAGAAAGAAACAGAAAAAAGAATAGTGTTTTCATTTTCCAAAAAAACTGTCG
Source organism: uncultured Bacteroidales bacterium (assembly GCA_964526285.1). Taxonomy (GTDB): domain Bacteria; phylum Bacteroidota; class Bacteroidia; order Bacteroidales; family DTU049; genus CAYMAZ01. Next base: position 277 of record CAZGIW010000149.1, read on the forward strand.
ACAGTTATTCACTGCCGACAGAATTACAATTAACGTATATATGAATTGAGAATTATTCCACAATAATTTTTCGTGTAACAACCCTTGACTCATTCTTCATTTGAACAGTAAAGATATACAAACCTGATGCTAAATGAGAGACATCAATTTGTTCAGTCAACCCCTTAGCTTTTTTTGAAACCATAAGCCTTCCCATCATATCAAAAACATTCACAATATCCAAATCCTCCATGGAATCAATAATTACATAATCGCTGCATGGATTTGGATAAACTACAATATTGTTTTCAAAAAGAATTGTTTCCACGCCAGCGGTATTCACTCCTGTAATAATAATATCATCAATTTTTGCTATTCCTGATGAAAACACATCACTGCCACTCACACTTTCATTTGAAGTCATAATCCATCTTACAAATAAGGACGTAGTTCCGGGCAGATCCAAAGCAGCAGGCAGGTCAAGTCCATCAACCACTCCAGTTGTCCAATCATTTGCAACAGTTACATTTCCTCCTGCAACATCTAACCAGTCTTCACCACTTTTGCGAGCCTGAATTTTCCAATACTTCGGTCCTGCATTGGTTCCATCGGCAGTTTGTTTCGAATAAACTTTCATGTTCGTATATCCATCTGCTTTGAACTTTACAGACCAAAACTTGTTGTCTGCTCCATTATCCCATTCAGTTGCAGTAGCTGCATAGTTTGTAGCCCCGTTTGTATATGTAAGCGTTCGTGTAGTTCCGGTAGTGTCTTCTGCTCTGATATCATAACCATGATTTGATGGCAAGCCCAAGTTTGCATTAAATTCAATATCTGTATTGTCAGAAAAATCCCATCCTGTAATTGTATCACCCATTGCTGGAGGAATTTCAGGTGTTCCAAATACCACAATCTGATCTATTGCAGATTTTCCTGTTGCAAGAACTGCATTTCCGTCAGTAGCAGTATTTGATGTCATAATCCAACGGACAAAAATTGAAGTTGATCCCTGACCTGTCACAGGAATTGGGAGAGCAGTAACAACTGCACCGCCCCAGGTGTTATCGCAAGTCACAATACCACCAGTAATATCTGTCCAGGTGCCACTTCCTCCAAGCTTATACTGCACTTTCCAGTCTTGTGGTCCAAAATCTGTTGCATCTGATTTCTGAACTGAATAAAGCACAAGATTTTCATAACCTTCTGCTTTGAATTTAATTGACCAAAATTTTGCATCCTGCCCATTATCCCAGTTTGCAGCCTGAATTGCATGAGTTACGCCACCAGTTGTCATTTCAAGAGGACCAGCACCGCCTTCGGCTCTGATTGTGTTAGCAAGATTGCCTGGCAATCCAGCATCTGCAACACTGTCAGTCAAATTCCCTGTTGGAAAAGTCCATGCAACAATGGTGTCTTGCTGTGCTTTCAAACCAAGGGAAAGCACCAAAACCAATACAAATAAAAATAAACTTCTTTTTTTCATAGTTGTCTGTTATTTAAGGTTTTACATTTGAATTTTTAGTGAAAAAGTAATTGTTCCGGTTTCAAGATTGTCAGCGGCATCAACTCTGATGATTCCTTTTTTTCCGGCAGCTGTTTGAATTGGTATAAATGTTCCGGGATAAGCCCATTTGTATTTTTTCTTTCCCCAAACATCATCATATGATACAATCAACAAACTGTCATTATGTGCATTATTATATAGTTCAGGAGTAACTCCGTTGACAGCTCGGATATCATATTTGGTATAATTTCTTGTTGTCCAGTCTTTTAAAAAAGGATAATAATCATCATATAGCTCACCTGAACCAGATAGCTCTTCACCGGGAGATGAAAAAGTTGGAGATGGTTTCATTTCGCCAAGGTCTTCTCTGTAATTGAAATACACAAGTATATCAACTTTATCCTGATACATTGAAGCAGAATCTCCGAAGAACACCTTATTCATCAGAGGAAGGAAAAAATGCCCATGGGTTGTGTTGAGCTGATATCCCATTCGAATATTGTTGAACTCATATATCCCACCAAATGTTGAGTTGGGGTCTTTATACACAACTATGGATACAGTGGCTTCATTTCTATTTCTGTCCATAACTGAAAGTTTCCATTCAACTCTTTCTTCAATGCTCTGATAAAAAGTGAAGTCAGTCACAAAAGCGGGTGAATTCAACCCTGAATCCAAAACAGTTTTTGTTGTCCCGTTATATAGTTTCTTAACAGTAAAGTTTGTGAGATTTGCGTCAATTCCAATTGCTTCAACTCTGAAACGTATTGGCTTTCCAATTTCAAGAGTATCTCCTGTTTTTGTAAAGCCATTGTCAAACAACAGTTTTATCTGTGGAGGCAATGGATCCTTCTCTTTTTTGCATCCGATAAAAAGTAAGGTTACAAAAATAAAAAGGAGACTTAAACAAAAACGTCTTGCATTCATATTCATATCGTTAATTAAAAAAAAACTCACAACTTCGTCATGTATTTTAATTCATGTCGCAAAATTAATACAAATATTTCACATAGCGTCTCATTTTTTTTATAACTTGCTTATGAACTTATTGAATTTCTTTGAAATCTTCTCAAACTCAGCATCCGATTCTTCATGTATCTTTCTGAAAATATCAACAAATTGTTTTCCTTTTGTGGTAAGAACTGTTTGTCCTCCGCCGCCTGTGCCGCCTCTTGATTTTTCGATGATTTGGAAACCTAGTTTTTGTTCAAGAGCCTGAAGTTTATTCCAGGTGGAGCGATAGCCCCAACCCATCTTTTCAATGGCTTCTTTCAGGGAACCAGTTTCTTCAATGGCAATTAACAACTCCCATTTGCCGTCGCCAAACAAGGATTCTCCTTCTGCATTTTCAATCCAGATTTTGTATTTGATTTGATAATTTCCATTGTTTTTATGCATGGATTTTTTTTTTTTTTTTCAGTTTACTTTTTTTCTTTCAGGTTTTCCAGAATATCATATTTGACTTGTCTCATTTTCCATCTTTGGCGTGCATATTCCTGCATGTCGCTGATGGTATCCTTTTCGTCAATGATTTCAAAGCCAAGCACTGATTCAACTACATCTTCCATAGTCACAATACCCGCAACCCCACCATATTCATCCACAACCAATGAAATATGTTCCCTTTTTTCTAGTAGAATCTCCCATACATTCAAAAGAGGAATTGATTCATGCACAATTGCAATATTTCTTTTAATCTCTTTAAGTTTTATATCATCTTTATCTTCAGCCAGTTTTTCCAGCACATTTTGTCTCAATACATAGCCTGAAATATTTTCTGAATTTTCTTTATAAACAGGAATTCTTGAAAATCGTAAAAGGGATCTGTTTTTCATAAACTCTTTCATGCTCATATTTTCATCTGCAACAACCATCACTACTCTGGGGGTCATAATTTCGGAAACTTTAACATTTTTGAGTTTTATAATATTTTGAATTATAAGGTTTTCTTTATCAGCAAAAATACCTTCATTTTTTCCAATATTAGCCATCACTGCAATTTCCTCACGACTAGTTGTTTGTAAACTCTTCCTTTTCGAGATTATTCTGGTTATAAAAACAGAAATTAATATCAGCGGGTATGATATAAATATCATTGCGGATAAAACTTTGGTAAGAATTGAAACAAGAGAACCCCAATAAAGTGCCCCCAATGTTTTGGGAATAATTTCGGTTATTATCAGGATTAAAATAGTAAGTATCGCTGAAACCAGGCCAAAATACTCATTGCCAAATACAATAATTGCCTGAGCGCCAACACCAGCAGCACCAACTGTATGAGCAACAGTATTCCAAATAAGAACTGCAGACAATGGTTTATCAATGTCTTTCTTCATTTTGTAAAAAACAGTAGCCCATTTTTCACCCTTTTCCTTTTTCATTACAACAAAAGATTGTGGTGTTGACAAAAGAACTGCCTCAAGAATTGAACAAACAAACGAAATCAATAACGCTGTTAATAAATATGTAATTAGTAAACCCATAGAAATGTTTTTCCAAAAATACAAAATGATTTGAAAATGTAGTGATGAATTTTTGAAACAAGGGGAAATGTTGTAAAAAGCAAACAAAACCATCAGTGTTCGTTGTGGTTAATTATGAAAAAAATTTCATAGGCAGAAAAAATATTGTAACTTCTCTCCTCTAAAAAAATATCGTAGTTTTTTCGATTCAATACCTCATGATAAGCTTATCAAGACACTTGAAGAACGTATCTCAGACCCGAGAATGCTTAGGCTGATTAAAAAATGGCTGAAAGTACCGATATATGAGGATGGTCAGTTCAAGGGG
>CAZGIW010000150.1:0-4547 GCA_964526285.1 uncultured Bacteroidales bacterium
CCCAGTACCAGTTATCGGCATAGGCATTGTTGTTGAAAAACTCAACTGTGGCGGTAGGTTGGGAGGTGTTGAGATAAAATGTATCTGCCATGCACTGCACACGGGGCTTGATGTAATTGCAGCCATTTTTTGGTTCATACCAACGGGCAAGGGCATTATTTTTAATACTGTCAACATAGGAAAAACCGCCGCCAACCCAAAGAGTATCATTTACTTCAAGCATTACTATGGGAGCAGATGTTGTTCCTTTGCCTAAACCTTGCCATGTGTTGTTAGTATCATCCCATTTTGCCACACAGTTTACCTGAATCCCGCAAATTGTATCGTAATAAAAGCTTGTATATAGTTCGTTTCTGTATATGCCAATAGCTCTTGCGCCACCCGGTGCACAACCAAAGCCAACTCCTTCCCATTTGAATCCATCATATTTTATAATTCCATCTGTTGTTTCTATAATGCCTGTGTTTGGATCCATTACATTGTTTACTTCTCCTGCTATATAAAGAAAGTTATTGAAAGTATCAACTCCCATATCAAAAAATAAAATTCCATCGGCAAATACAGCATCCTGCCATGCATCATAATTTTGCGATCCGCTGCCTCCCACATATTTTTTTATATTGCCCCAGTTTCCGCCAGCATAGATTTCATCGTTGAATACTTCAATTGTGAAGGCATCATTGGGTAATGCCCCAATATTAATAAAATCGGTGCCATCGTATGCTGCTACTTGCATAAAATTTAGTGCATAAGGAGGGTATGGGCCGATGCTTCGAAAGCTGCCGCAAAAAATTAAAGTATCTTTATATATAGTCATATCCCTAACAATATCCTCAATCTGCCCATATGAGTTTGGTATTGCTTCAAAATCCTGTGTTGAGAAATTCCATCGCGAAGCATTGTCAGTGTTGGTATAGCAATAGCCTGGTGTAGGATAGGGGATTCCTGTCATCACACAGATATTGTAACCTCCTACATATAGATGGTCTTTATAAAGCATCATTGTTCTTGGTCCTTGTGAATTATACAAGCCCAAATTCATAGAATGCCAACTTCCGTTTACATAATATCCAATAGTTCTTAAGGGATCGCAGGATGGTCCATAATAATAGAATTCCCCTCCAACATACACTGTGTCATTTTTGGCAAACATTGAACGAACAGAACTACCTGCACATAAAGTGTCTTCACCCATGAGAATCCATTGTTGGGAGAACCCGGAGTTTAGGAAAAGGCAAATGGTGAAAATTAGGATTATTGGTTTTTTCATTTTGTTTCGGGTTGCTGGTTACTGGTTGCTGGTTGCTGGTCCCGAAAAATTGAAAATCTGTGATTTTCTCATTTTTCGAGGATGCTCGAAAAAACGGAAAATTGCGTATTCTTCCATCATATAAAATTTGAGATTTTGCAATTTTGGTTTTTTCGGCATTTCGGGTCTCGTGTTTAATTTGTTTCGGGTCTCGTGTCTCGTGTTTCGGGTGGAGTTTATCCCGCTTGCGGGAGGTCTCGTGTCTCGTGTGGAGTTTATCCCGCTTGCGGGAGGTTTCTGGTTTGTTAATCATTTATTACTATCATTTTTTTTGTGCAGAGTGGGGTGTTGTTTTCATAGAGGGTGTAGATATAGACTCCGTTTGGCAATGATGATACATTGATTTTGATTTCGTTTGTTTCGGGGTTGAGTTTAATTGTTTCAACTGATATTCCGGTGATGTTGGAAATCTGAATGGAGTATATTTCGTTGCCCGGCAGATAATATGGGATTGTTGTTGTTTCAGTTGCAGGGTCAGGATAGTTATTGCCAAGCCATGGACAATTGTTGTTGCCGTTTGATTCTGCATATTGTGCTATGTTTCTGGGCTGGATGTTGTCGGGGCATGGTGAAACTTCTTCTCCTGTGAGAATTTTTAATATGGCTCGTGCCTGAAATACATGTGTGTATTCGGGACATTGCCATGCCCACAATCTGATTTGATTAAGCAGGATGCTGTCAACTTCATATATGGTTTTTCCCTGTGAATACAAGTCTATGAGTGCCTGCATCTGTGCAGTGTATTCATTGATCGCAGGTTCTCTGTATGTGATTTTTTGTGGCAACTGTGCAAGTTTTGCCTGTGCCTGCTGAAGGTCGCCGTCTTCCATATATGTGCCTGCCAATATCATGGTTGATGTTGCCTGCGGGTCCTTTTCAAGCAGTTCAATCACTTCGTCTTTCATTCCAAGTGATGACAATATGCAAACTCCGTCAGTTAGAAGTTCTCCGAACAACATGCGGTTGTCGTCCCATTGACGCAAAAATCCTTCGGGGCTAATGCCTGCATTGTTATCAATTTGCAGTGCAAGCAACTGATTTCTTATGCCTGCTGGTAGTTTAAGACAATAATCCACAAATTCGGGCAACACATTGTCAGACACAGGAAGATTAATTTCCATCACATTTTTATAGTTACCGGGAGCAAGCGCATCTTCACGAATCAAAACAAGCATCACAGTGTCGCTGAGCGGACTGTTTGCAATGAGCAGGTTTTGGAGCTGGCCCTGTGGCATACTGCCTTCAATGGCTGAAATGAGGGTAATAGTTTGACCCTTATCAAGATTATCAAGTGCATTCAAAAAGTTTTGCCATATAATACCAGCTTCTGTGTTCAGGCTGTCCATGGCACTTTTCACCACACTCAAATCGGCAATGATTGAAATATCATCAATTGCAATGAGCGGGCTGCACGACTGCACATCATTTATGTAGGCCACACCGGCTTTATTGATTATTCCCAGCCAGGTGCCCTGTGCTGTCACTGGCTGAAATTGTGTGCCGCTTAAGTTTATGTCGTGATGATAATATCTGTAATAGGTGTTGGATTGCAGATGTTTGCGTTGTGGTTGATTAAATGTGTTTCCTGCAAGCAACTTTCTGTTATTAACATTTTGTCCCTGATTGCCAAGTGTGAGCAAAGGAATGGCAATGATGTTGCCAATTTGCACCGGATCGCCCCAAGCCCCTGTGTTTTTCCAATTGTTATTGTAAGGTCCTATTCCTGGGATAAACGGATAATGGTCATTGCACTTGAGCAAGAGATTTCTGTTGCTGGAGCGGGTTTCAATGCTCAGGATACATGGTTCAAATCTGTTTCCCCTATAAGATGGCCCATCAGCCCCAATTTTTCCTGTTTTGCTGGAGTTGGCGAATATGCCTGTGACTTGTCTTTCAAAATGGTTTTCAGTAATTTTGTGATGAATGGAGTTTTCCACATGAATTCCCATTTCTGAATAATCAGTTGATGATGCTGAAAAATCAAAATTATTACTGAAAATCACATCAGCAAAACCGTTTTCAATATAAATACCTTTTGCGGTGAGATTTGACCATGCAGCGGGCATGGTTATTCTGTTGAACACAGAATTTCTTATATCCTGAAAATTGTTTGCGGTTTGTGTGCTGTTGATGGCAACCACACCATAGGATAATTCAAAAAAGTTGCAATTGTTGATTTTTGTCTGAGAATTTGTAAAATAGGTGCCGCAAAATAGTTTTTCAAAATAACTACTGTTGATAACAATTCCCTCAAGGTTGTTGGTTTCAATTCCTCGCCATGTTCTTTGCAGTGGGTTTGCATTACCAGCCCATGGGTTGAGTTGTGATGGGAATTTGTATTGATAGGTTGTCATATATTTCACATCAAACAAAATGCTTGTTTCCATATTCATAAATATATTTTCAAGTCTGTTGTTGTATGCATGGCGGTTTTGTTTATACACATATCTGATGCCTGCGCCATTGTTGAGGAAATATCTCTCATTTCCTCCCACGTAAGAGCAATAAACAATTCCGCCGCTATGGTTTTTATTATACAGATTTTGTGATGTATCGCACAGGCAGTCCATATTTCTCATTCCCAGCAGTATTCCCACATGAGCATTTTTGATTTGGCAGGATTCCAGATACACAATGCCTTGCAGCGGAAAATCAGAGTTCTGGTCGGTTTGTCCCCACACTTCAATGCCCTGCCACATTTCGCAAAGAGGGTGTTTGTCAAGAACTGCAGGGTTATCAATAAATTCGGATATAATAAGCTTAGCCCCCTGTTCCACTATGATTCTGCTTTGTGGGTGGAAATAAAAGTTCCCTTCCATTTTCAATGAAGCACCTGCTTTTACTATAATATCACCTTTGATATTTTTTGGTCCGGTTAGGAGCAAATCAAGGTTAACAATTAGTCCATTCATATCCCAAACTGAATCACAATCACAAGATGGAATTGTCACATAAATTGACTGCATAACAGTATCACTGCCACATACATTTGATGCAACAAGCATGATACAGTTATAGCCGTAATGTTGAAAAGTCACAGCAGGATTTTGAGTATAAGCATTAGCAGGACCTGTGGGAAAAATCCATTCCCATGAATCGGCATTGTCGCTAGTTGAGTAAAGTTGAACAGGATTTCCGGTTTGGTGGCAATCGGATGGGATTGTGAAGGAAGCGGTTGGGGGGGCGGTAAGCACATTGACAGAAACAGAAGCAGTTGCGGTGCATCCATTTGCATCGG
>CAZGIW010000151.1:0-4493 GCA_964526285.1 uncultured Bacteroidales bacterium
GTTCAATTGTTCAATTGTTCAATTGTTCAATTGTTCAATTGTTCTATTGTTCTATACCCTTACACCTTTTATCTTTAAATCCTTTCAACCCTTTTTTAATAATTCATCATAAAAACAATTCCATTCACTGTTTTTAATTAATTATTAGCTTTGCATTTATTAAATATATTTGTTTTGACATTGACACCCGGTTATTTGCATCGCAGACATCAGCTTTCTTACAGGCAGATTGATATGTTACTGGGTACAACTAATACACACAAGTATCAGGAAGATGTTCTGAAGGGGATGCATATGCTTCGTGAATTTCTTATGATTTGTGATATGCTCAGTGAGAAGAATATTGTTTTTGTTCCGCTTAAAGGTCCTTGTCTTTCACAACGGATATATGGTGATAATACAGTGAAGATATGTCATGATCTTGATGTATTTATACATTTCAGAGATTTTGTCCCCATATACCATTTGCTTTCAGAAAGAGGTTTTCTCACGGAAAAGCCTTTTGATATTAAAAAAATTGATTTGACCTGGTTGTTTTATCACTACAAGGACATGAAGTTTTTTCATCCTGTTAGAAAAACCGTAATTGAATTGCAGTGGCGTTTATTTACCTTTGATATGTTTATGAAAAGTGATGATGAAAGTTTTGTGAGTAAATTTACAGAGCAGGGAACTTTTGAGGGGAGAGATATAAGACAGTTGCGAACAGAGTTTGAGTTGTTATATCTTGTAATGCACGGAACAGCTCATCGGTGGTACAGACTGAAATGGCTTGTGGATGTTCATGAATACCTGAAAAACGTGAAGTTTTGTCAGGATGAATTTTACAGACTGGTGAAAATTTTCCATGCTGAACGCATGCTTGGCTTATATAACATTATTGCAAAAAAATTTATCTCTGACCCATACTACTTTAATATCAGTGTGAGAGTTCCTAAGGTGTTGATCTGTAGTTGTATAAATGAAATTGAAAGGAAGGTCGAGTTTTCTGAAACATTTACTGGCATTGTTGGGCGATCTCTAAAAAAGCTCAGATATCAGTATATGCTCATCCCTCATGCAGGAAGAAGAAAGGTTCTCATAAAAAAATATTTTAAAAGAGACCTGAGCTCAAAAAGGATAAAAACTTTGGTTCAGGATAAAATCACAGGGAAAGATGATTAACACACGATTCATATATCAGAATTTCAAAAAGTTTCTGAGGTTTCACCGCCCGAAACTTATTCTTATTTATGTGCTTACAGTCTTTCTCGCTTTTAGTCAGGGCTTTGGTTTTCTCATGCTGATTCCATTGCTTGGCCTTTTGGAGATTAATCATCAAGCTCCACAAAATGATTTAATTCAAACATGGTTTTACAGCCTTGCCGAAAGAATTAATATTTCAGTTTCTTTTGAAACAATTCTCATTTTTTATGTGCTTATCCTGTCCATATTGTTTTTATTGCAAAACAGAAAAGCAATTATTCAATCAGCATATCAGCATCAATATTCAGGTTATGTGAGGAAAGAACTATACAGAAAAGTTTTGTTCAGTGACTGGGCTATATTGAATCGTATTAGTAAAGCCCAACATATCCAATCACTTACTTCAGAAATTCCAAAAGCAACACATTTCTATTTCTATTTGCTGAACGCATCAACAAAGGTTATAATATTTTCCATACATATTATTTTGGCATTTCTGGTGTCATATGAGCTGACTCTTATTGTGTTAATTTCAGGTTTTTTGCAGTTTTTTCTGTTGTCAAAGTTTTTTAAGAAATCCTATTATCTCGGAAAGAAGGGAAGAACTACCTTCAGAAGAGTTTTAAAAAATATTGATGATTTCTGGATAACAATCAAACCGGCCAAGATTCACAACACAGAAGATTATTATTTTGAACAGTTTGCAAAGGCAGATGACAATTTTGTAAATAATCAGGTTGAGCAGTATGCTCATAATCAAAAACCCCAATTGTTATTCCGGTTGCTTGCATTATTCAACATGGTTGTAATTATTGTTGTTGCGCAACACTTTTTTCACACACCACTTGCACTGATGATTCTGTTGGTTTTAATCTTTAGCAGGATTTTTCCATTGTTTATGAATATTTATAATGATGTTAACCAGATGGTTCTCAATGCTGAATCGTTGGTGAATCTGAACAAAATGAATTTTGCTCCTCATTCTACTCCCGCAGAAAGAAAAGAATGTTGTGATGAAGTTCCTGAAAATGAAATAAAAATTGAAAATATTTGTTTTGGCTATTCAGAACAAAGAGCAATTTTCAATGAATTTTCAGCTCGTATTAAGGCAAAAAGTATAACAGGGATAACCGGAGAATCAGGTAGTGGAAAAACAACTCTCATTGACCTGATTTCTGGTTTGTTGTTCCCTGAAAAAGGGAAGATTATTTATGATCATCTTGAGATGAACAGGCAAAATGTATCAGTTCTCAGAAAAAAAATAGCATATCTGCCACAGGATTCGCTTTTTATTGATGGCACAATCAAAGAAAATCTGCTTTGGGATACAACCCACATGATTTCTGAAAATGAAATCATTGAAGTTTTAAAGCAAGTCAACGCATATCATTTTATAAATGAGAAAAAGCTTGATTTGAATTCAGAGATTATCAATTTCAAATACAGCTTTAGTGGAGGAGAACTACAAAGGCTTGCACTGGCAAGAGTATTGTTGAGAAAACCTTCGTTGCTGATTTTAGATGAAGCAAGTTCTGCGCTTGATCAGGAAAATGAAGAGAAAATCATGGAACTTCTAAAATCAATGTCAGCATCTGTTACAATCATCTTTGTAACTCATAAGCAGAGCTTGTTTCAATACTTTGATAATGTAATCAAACTCTGAAAAAAGAATAAATAAATTCGTTACTGCTCACCATCTAATACTCTTCATCTCCACTGTCATACCATTCAGGATCATCAGGTGGCTCCTGACTTGTCATTATCAGATTAAATATTTTGTCAATTTCAACAATTTCAACCTCAGGAGGAAAATACTCTTTTTTCGAATCATTCATAATTCAGATAAAGTATAAAGTTAGTTAAATCAGAACAAGGCAATTTTCTTGCTAAATATATGGTCTTTGCTTGTGGCACGAATGATAAATACTCCCTGCTCAATGTTTATTGTATTCAATCCTTCATAAATCTGCTGGCTAACAATACATTGTCCGTTCAGGTTAAAAATCTCAAGCAATGCATCTGCTGGAGCGTGGATGTATAAAATGTTATCATAAGCGTAGGCAGTAAATGGAGTTTCTGGCGAAAACTCACTGTTTTCTGTAATTATATCATTGAAAACGAGGACAAATCTGTTGTTATCATTGACAATTCCAGATGTAAAAACATAATCCCCGTTAGAGCATGCATGCATTGATCCAAGCTGAATGTCCATGAGCCAAACATCAGAAAGTTGGGTGTCGAATTCTGATAAGTCAAACTTCAATGTAAATTGTCCTGCTTCCTGAAGTGTCATATATAATGGAATCATCAATCCATCAGTAATTTCAGTATGGGCATTGATAACAAGTTTAGTTTGTGCTTCCTGAGTCCACATTTGAGGAACTGAAGACGAGCTATTCATCATTTTTTCACTGTCCCATTTTGTTATTCCGATTCCGGCTGCAGGGTTAAAAACAATGACACTTTCGTCTGAGTTCATGTTGTTGTCAATAGCCACTCTTAATGTATTATTGTTTGAAGTGTTCTTTAGCAGGTTTGAGTTGTTGTGGCTAGTCATGGTGTCGTTATATGAAACAGAGCCTGTTAATCCGTCAGTTGGAACCTTTACCCAAACTGCTTGCATGGGAGGGATAAATTTTGTGACTGCTCCTTTTTGGTTGTTGTTTGTTCCTACATCAGACTCAGAATTATAAGTGTCAAAAACCATTGTACTTGAAAGATTTGCAGTTCGGTACCAGATTGTACTCAAAACATTTGAAGTATCGGCCATTGCCCAGTTTAAGTGTGCAGGATAAGGATTGGCCACAAGGTGGTAGCCTCTTTTTTCATGACTGGTTCCCGTTCGGGTTAGACTGTTGTTTGTAAATGTGCCAGTATTGAATTTGCCACCCGTAAATGTCACTGTCTCAGTTGCTCCAAGCCTAACAACATAACCTTCCATTGGGTTTAAGCCAGTTGTATTATTTGTGATTTCAGTATATGAAAAGCTTGGTTCGCTGTAGCTCCACAGCTTGTTGTTTCCGCTAGCATCAAATACCCCGCTACTTGCATTGTCCATGGGACTGCCAAGATACCACATCCTTCCGTCAGGTGTTGAGCCTCCTGAGCCGGTGAGATATTGTTCCATATTGAAAGTTCCACTACCAGTCATATTTGTGCAAAGCAAAGTAGCTGTGCCACTGTTGTCCGATTTCAGAGCAAATGTGCCATTGTTTGATAACTCATCTGATATGGTTATCCCCTTGCCGGGTAAAACATTGGCAATGGCATTGCTGCCAATAATCAGTTTTTGGCAAAGGGTAATATTG
>CAZGIW010000152.1:0-4390 GCA_964526285.1 uncultured Bacteroidales bacterium
CCGATGCAAATGGATGCACCGCAACTGCTTCTGTTTCTGTCAATGTGCTTACCGCTCCCCCAACCGCTTCTTTCATCACTAATCCCTCCGATTGCTTCACCATCGGACAACCCATTGATTTTGTGGCTACCGACCCAAATGCCGATACCTGGCTTTGGAATTTCTACCCCTTTGCAGGCGCAACAACTCAGCAAACTACTCAAACCTTCAGCGATTATGGTTTTCAGTGTGTTTCCCTCATTGTGAGCAATGTATGTGGAAGTGACACTTCATATCAGTATATTTATGTGGCCGACAGCCTATGCCATTGCGACACCATCACATGGCACATTGACGAACTGATTGTTGCAAGCGACACCCTGCTTGTAGGACCTCAAAATGTGAAAGGAGATATCTTTGTGCAAAGCGGTGTAACTCTAACAATGTCGGGCAATTTCTACTTCCATCCTGAAAGCCGTATTGTTGTTGAAGAATATGCAACCCTAATTCTTGGTGAAATTGCTTTCCTTGACAAAGTGCCCGGTTGCGAAATGTGGCAGGGTATTGAAGTATGGGGAAATACCGACCAGCCATCAACTGACCCTGTTCAGGGAAAGGTAATTCTTGGAAGTGCCCATATACACAACGCACATGTGGCAATTTTGCTCGGCAAACGAAATATGGAATTTTTGTGCAAAGCAACGGACAAACTCTACGACCAAAGCAAAAGCGGTGGTGTTGTCATTGCTCAGCAAATGGGGGCTCCGCAAAGGCAATTCTTCAAAAACGGCTGCGGAATCCGCTACATTATTAAAAACAATCGCGAAGCTTCTACTAATCAATTACGTTCAATCTATTTTGCATGCCAGAGCACTTTGCACAATTATCATTATAATTCTGCTGTGATAAATCATTATCCAAACTACCTCAACCCTTGGGCAGGCAATGCCAACCCACTACAAAGAACATGGAAGGCAATTGCATTTGATAATCTGGAAAATATTCAGGTGAGAAATAATTATTTCATGCAAATGGAATATGGGGTGCATGCAATAAATTCAAAATCATATTTGCTGAATTCTACTTTCATTGATGTAAGTTATGGGTTTTATGCACTGCACACACAACAAAGCATGCAAAACAAACACATGATAGCCTTCAATGAATTTGATCTTATAAATAAACAACAAAGTGGTGATGGTAAAGGAATTTACATATTGAATGGGCTGAATGATTATATCCACAGTAATATCTTCAGAAATACACCTCATGACACCGTTTCATGCGAAACTGCCATTCATCTTGACTTCACATCCAATTACAGAGTAAATGAAAACATCATCGACTACTACAAACGGGGCATTGTAGCCAACTGGAACATGAGCGGGTTTATCGGAGCACAAGCACCTCTTTGGGATGGAAATGAATTTACAGGTTGTTTGATTGCCTTTGAATCTAATTACGCAAACAATTACTTGAAAACAAAATGTAACAGGCATGTCCCTAATCCATTCAATGGAGGAGCCTTATATTATATGAACTGGAAAAACACAGGTTTGTTTATGTTTTGGCCACCATGGCTGGTTATCAACCTTAATCTTGGTGATCAGGGCATTGCAACAAACCCTCAACATCCTCTGGCACACAAACGACCTGCAGGGAATAGGTTTGCAGAGTCATCATACAAACAAATTGAAACCAACATCCATTACAGATATTTTCATCATTATAATAACGACCCTGCCAACAATGAGTTTCAGCCTGTGAAGCATCTTTGGACCACCCCGCTCACAATCAGTGCCACCGGAGCACAGTTTCCCTCTCCAGCTCAATCCTGTTCTCCAATGTTTGTTATTGATACCACCGGCATGGTTATCAATGAAATAAATCAACTTCAACAAAACATCACTAGCAAAAGTCTTGAATATGCAGATGTGATGGCTGTACTAGACAAAGGACAAACCTACACACTCATCAGTGCCATTGAAAACGGTATGGCGGCAGGGAGACTGCAAAACCTGTTGATTTCTCATTCGCCACTTTCTGACGAGGTAATTTCCACTCTTATGTCTGAAGCTGCATTGCCACACGGCAATTTTAAAAATGTGATGGAAAAAAATCTTCCTGTGTCAGATATTCTGGTGCCTCAGTTTTTTGATTATGTGGCCAGTATGCCTCCGGGCATCAGAGATCAGCTGTTGCAACTTCAAACTTTGGGCAGCACAATTACTAC
The DNA here is from genome assembly GCA_964526285.1 of uncultured Bacteroidales bacterium. GTDB lineage: Bacteria > Bacteroidota > Bacteroidia > Bacteroidales > DTU049 > CAYMAZ01. The sequence continues at coordinate 2,213 of CAZGIW010000152.1, forward strand.
ACCTGCATCTGTGCTGAGAGAGCTCAATCAACTCATCACCGAATATGAGCATATGATAACCGAAGTGGGAGCATTGCTCATTGACAACAACAAACAATCGCAATTGATTCAGTTGCTCGAACAGGAAAACAGTGTGAAAGCATTGCAGATACTTTTTGGCACCTATTTGCATGAAAAAGACTATGTGCTGGCACAGCAGAAACTCAACCAACTAAATGCAGTGAATCAACCATTTGTTCAGGATTTTGTGGTTGCCGGACAACACTTGCTCAATCTGAATCTGGAAGGAAAAAACATATATGAGCTTGACAGTACAACACTTCAATCCATGTGGCAACTTGCCCTGCAATGTCCACCTTCGCCTGCTGTTTACACCGCCCGTGCTGTTGTGGAAATCATAACCGGAGAACACATCAGCGAATGTCCGCTTGATATGCAGCCTCGCACATTGAGCAACACCCAGCAACAAGTTTCGGAATTTGTGCTTGGCGATATCTACCCCAATCCCGCAAGTGACTATGTGATGATACCCTACACAACACCCGAAGAAGGAATGTTTTTGCTGAGCATCACCGATATTACAGGCAAGCATATTGAAACCATAGAACTGCCCGGCGGAACACATGAATACAAACTCGGTGTGGCACACTATGCACAGGGCATGTATTTCTGCACCCTGTGGGCAAACGGAATCCAAATAACAAGAACAAAAATGAACATAATAAGATAATAAATAAAAAAGCAAATCTAAATCACGAAAAAAAAGAATTATGAATAAATTGAAAAGTTTTTTTTTTGATACAAAAATAAAATTCCCCCCCTCGGGGGAATGTCCCGCTGTGACACCCGAAGCCTGAGTGAAAGCAAAGGACAAGGGGGTCACAACGAAAAGCCAAATCAAAAAAAAATGAAGAAAATTTAAAGAAGTACCGAAAATGAAAAAAACAACATCAATAATTTTCAGCATATTTTTCTTCTGCAACATTGCTTTCTCCCAACACTGGGTATCAATGGGCGAAGACACCATAGGATGCTATGGAGCATCAACAGTTGTATATACACTCTTCAGTGATGGTGACAGTTTATATGTGGGAGGTACATTTCGCTATGCTAGTTCTGCCTGCGACACCATGTGGGGCATTGGTATTTATGACGGACAATGGCATAAAATGTACAGAGGGGTGTCTGGCAGTGAAGTTAGGGCAATTCAAAAATATAAAGGGCAAATTTATATTGGAGGTGGTTTTGGTTATGCCAAAGGGCCTGCAGAACCATTATTTCCGGGTTATGCAATCCCCAACACAAAAAACATTGCCCGTTGGGACACCATCAATCAGATTTGGGAGGGATTACCAAATTCCTTTGGAGAAATTACCGGGCGAGTTTATGATATGACTTTATGGAATGACATGTTAATTATTGGAGGTCCATTTTCGATAACGCCCCAGCTAAAGAGGATAATGGGCTATAATGGAGTTGATTATATAGAAATGGGCTATCCACCAAGCGGAGACGATGTTTGGAGTGTTGTTGTTTATAATAATGATTTGTACATCGGCACTGTTGGTTTCACTCAAGGAGTCTTTAAATATATTGGAGGCACAGGACAAGCGGCATGGCAACAAATTTTCAGCACAAGTGATGGTGTGTTGCATATGGAAGTTGATACTTTTAACAACTTTCTTTATATGAGCGGGTTTACCCATATCAGTGATGGGCAAAACGTGATTGGCACCAGCGGATTGGCCATGTGGAACGGATTTGAATTGGAGCGAATAGGGTATGATTGTGCACCCTATATGCATTCCAGAACATTCAGCCTATATAGAGGAGATGTGTATGCTCAGTTATGGGGCGATACAATCTGTGGTACTTATCCTGTGTATTGGTTCGCCAGATGGGATGGACAGGACTGGCACCCTGTTGATGGAGGAATTGTTGGCACAGTTGCAGCTACGCAAATTCATAAAGACACTCTTTATGTTGGTGGCGGCTACACCTATGTTGGTGGTGTCCCTCAAAAAGGTCTTGCACGTTGTTACGCCCCTCCGGGTGGTTGCAATTATCTGAAACCCCGTGTGCTTGTGTTTGATACATTGCATTATGTGAATGACACCCAACCCACCGCCACAGTTGAGTTTTTCAACAACAATGCCTATGCCGATAACTGGTACTGGG
>CAZGIW010000153.1:0-4048 GCA_964526285.1 uncultured Bacteroidales bacterium
TTGTGAATTGGTTTCATTTTGTATCTTTGACGTATTGAAAACAACCAGGAACAAGGATAACACCAACGATGTCTTGTTGTGAATTGGTTTCATTTTGTATCTTTGACGTATTGAAAACAACAAGTTCGGGCTTACGGGTTTTTGCACAACCGTTGTGAATTGGTTTCATTTTGTATCTTTGACGTATTGAAAACAACATACCCCAGTTTAAAACACTGAAAACATGTTGTTTACAATGAAAAACAGAAAGAAAAAAAACGTTGTTTTCAAGCATAAAAAACCGGACATGGAGCCGGTTTTTTTTTATACAACCATTGGAACTTTCAAAACATTACAGATCTCTTTTATCATATTACCGTTCCAACTTCTTTCAGATTTATTATTTGCTCCTAACTCTATTGTTTGAGCTATCGGGCTTGCAACAAAATGAGGCACAAAGAAACACTGATAACTACTAGAAGAAACCATTTTATAGATTTCTTTTCTTTCATTTTCAGTCACTACAACCAAATCATTTGGCGATAAATAAAACAACAAATTATGTCCCTTTTCATTTGTTTCGGGCACCGGAGACAACTTCTGCTTTAACCTTTCAATAACAATATTTAAAGGTATTGTATCATAACTTCTTTTGTTATTTTCATCAATATATATAGCAAAAAACAAATTTGTTCCTTTTGCTGCCTCAACATATTTCTTTTTCTTACTGCCAGTTTCTCCCAAAGAGAATTTATTTCCCACCTCAAAAACCCTTACTTTCTTTATTGGTTGATGATTTTTTCCTTCATTAAATAAACGAATATTTGCATTCAAATAATCGAGCCCTTCAGGTGTAAATGCTATTTCCGGTTTATTATCTTTTGTTGCTAAATAATTTATCAGAATTTTTTGAATACCAGTATCTGTTATTGATTCAATAGTTTTCATAGTAAAAGATGTATCAAGACTTTTACGTGTAGCAGTAATAACCTTTCCCTTTGCTTGCTTAACCCTCTCAAGATTAACCTTTCCGGATACAGTTTCCTTATGTAAAGGTTTCCTAATAGCCCAATTATCACCTTTCACCTGTTTTATCTTTACTTTTTTTCCATCCTGGATTTTTTCATAGTAGTTTGTGCATTTATTTATTACTCTTAAGCTTTGCTTAAAACTTACAACAATGCCTTCAATGGTCTTTTGGACATCTTCTGTAAATGTGCCCCATGGTTTTAGAAATTCTTTAGCAACAGTTTTTTTTATTCTTTCTTCTTTTCCATCAATTTTTCTTACAAACTCGACCTCTTCCATTCTGCAAAGTTTTCGTTGCAAGTCATATCTGAATTTTTCGTTTTTTTGTCTTGCATGCTCATTGTTAAGATAGTTTATATGATCCCTTGTTGCACATGCAATAACCAATGCATCGAGCGCATGATGGCGATGATCAATTCTTTTTTTACTAAATCCTTTCTGCAATTCTAAAGGCATTTCAATTTGAAAATATCTTTTACCTTCCTTGTTTACCCAATTCCCAAATTGATTACTCTGAGTTAGTTGATTTAGCCTTTCAAATCTTGGATAAATAATATTATTCCAAACATCATTTAACCCCCAATCATTTTTTAATCTATTGGTAACACCACCAGAACATACGGTTAAATTTTTGGCAGTTGCTTCCATCTCCCCTTCTTCCCTTACAATATTGGACAACAATGAACGAACAACATTGCTGATATATCTTGTATCGTTCAATTGTCTCTCGATAAACTTTTCAGGGATATCTTCCATTAACAACTTTTTCATTTTTGTTTTGTTATTTTTATAGTGCTGCTTCACGAAATCTTCATACTCTTCAATATTGAAGATTCTTACAGATTTGCTCAATGCTAATTCAACAATACTGTTTTCATTCTTCTTAATAAATTCATATCCAAGTTGGTTTCCCTTTAAAGCATTTACTTCAGACTCACAAACTACCTTATTACTTATTGCGTCATCAAAAAACCTTGATTGAGGAATGATATGTTCAATTTGATAATCTGTTGTGAAAAGCCTGGAAAGCGGTATCATTTGTCCGGTATAGGGTGAACGATACTTTTGCTCTAACCACAGCTTGTATCTAGTGAACTCTGACTGAGTTGGATGAGGTGATTTTGATATTTTCTGAATATCTTCAGGAATTTCAATCCCTGAATTTAAAACACCATCTTCAAATATCTTTAGTATTTCCTGCTGCATTGGAGAATGTGGCCTCACGTTTTCAACATCAGAAAAATTTGACAATTCATAAAGAAAAGCTTTAATCCTTTGATTTCGATTTTCATTTTCGGAAACCACTCTTGAAAGTCGCTTTCTTTCATCAGCAGTATTCTTCATTTCTCTTCCCATTTCAAGATGAATTTCATGAATATCACCCCATTTAACCCAAATATCTTTCACAACACGAAGTGTTTCAGCTACAATCTGTTCTACAATTGGATTTCTAAGAGAATGTTGTTTAAATTCATTTTTTAGAAAATGTTCAATATCATCAGGATTACTCCATCTTTTAATTTCGGAAACTTCTGAATGTCTGCCATAAACAGCATAACATGCCTGATAAGTATTTAACCCTTTTGAATATTCGCTTGTTTTTAAGAAACTTTTTAACACTTGTCCAGGAATATCATCATCAGCTACACTCTCAATTTTTTCATAATCATTATTTATTGATGCAAGTCTTTCTTTAACCTGATTAATTCTATATATTGCATCTTTGCAAATTTGAGATTGGCACCAATATTTGTCCCTTCTCATTAATGGCAGTAATTTTTTTATTGCTTTTTCTGAATATGCACCATATTCCTTTTTTAAAGGAGGAAATTTTTTGAACAATTCAACAAATTCATCACCAAGTGAAAACTTTTCAGAAAACTTAGTTAAGGCCTTAATACATTCTTCATTATCTTCAACAGAATATAATATATGCCATATATGATAAAGTTTAGCATCATCAAGAAAATCAGAATTGAAATTTCGTAGTTTTTCCAACCTATTCATTACCATCGATCGAGTTTCATTAGCTGGAAATTCTTTATCTTCAACATAATTCCACCTGTAAGGAAATTCAGCTACTCCCCTTGGTTTTTTTACATTAAAGAACTTTTGCAAAAGAGTGTCCTGCTTTATGCTTTTGCAATCATTCAGATAATCAAACAATCTAACATAATCATCCTCGCTTTGCAAAAACTCAGAAGTTACATCATAATCTGAAATTGTCTTTCCCTCAACCTCTCTAACTCTCTCATAAATTCGTAAATTATGTATGAATTGCCAAAGTCGAAATTCCTGAAACAATGGATTTGATTTAGCAATACATTTTATGTACACTCTTTCTTTTTGGGAAGTATCTGGGTTAATATAGGTTCTACACTCATATGGACAATTACTTATTAGAGATTTTTTGCTTTTCAAAGGTCTCTGATAAAAAAGAATATCATCAACAAAAAGCTTTACAAAATCTGATTTTCCAATAATTGCAGCATGTCCTTCATTACTAGCATATAACTCATTAGCGCATTTTAAGAGCAATTCTTTACTGGATAACTCCTGATGAAATTGCTTCTGCTTTTCAATAATTGCAATCAGTTCGCTTTTATAGAACTTCCTTTCGATTGTTCTTACCAGTTTCCCTCTTATTTTTTGTTTGGGATTTGTCAATAATGCATCGTAAATATATGAACCAACAGTTTTTCCGCTATTATTAATAACAGCTTCAGTTTTGGCTTTAATTTTTTTGTAGATTTTGTCCTTATCTGTTTGTGACATCAACTCAATTTCTTCAAAAGAAGGAAGAACTGACAGTCTTCTTTTAGGCAAACCATCTTTTGAAAGCTTCACATTTTTATTTTCATCTAATTCCTCGGTTATTAAGAACTCCTTTTCTAAACCAACCCAGTCAGGCTTAATTGTAAATGTAGCAGAATAAGTCCACCCATTTTCAAGTTTAACGACATACCAGCTTCTTGAAGGCGTCTTTTTGTCAATTTCCCTTTCAATAACATCAATTACCTTAAGTTGTATCACGAACTCA
>CAZGIW010000154.1:0-3951 GCA_964526285.1 uncultured Bacteroidales bacterium
TTCGGGAATTCGTGGCTAAGAAAACAACGATATTTTTTTTGTGATGAGCAGTTACGATTTTTTTAATACAGCGTCATTAAACTAAATCTCACAATTCCACTCGCTGAAGAATTGCTCCAGAAACTGATACAGGTATTTAGTTCTCTGCAAAGCCATTTCCTTTCCTGTTTTTGTTTGCATTCTGTCCTGAAGCAATAAAAGTTTTTCGTAAAAATGGTTGATAGTTGTACTTTTCGAGTTTTTATAATGTTCAAAGTTGATATACTCAACAGGTTGTATATCAGGATGATGAATCATACGTTGTTTTTTTCCTCCATAGGCAAAAGCTCTTGCAATACCAATTGCTCCCAGTGCATCAAGGCGGTCGGCATCCTGAACAATTTTACCTTCAATATCCGGCATTGAGGTATCAGCTTGTGCACCTTTAAATGATAATTGTTCACAAATATCTGCAATATGATCTTTCATATCTTTCTTGATTCCGGCAAATTGATCAAGCCAAAACATTGCTGTTTCTCTTGTTTTATCAATTCCTGAATGAAATTTATGGTCGCCCATATCATGCAGAAGCGATGACATGGTTATTATAAAAGTACTGCCTCCTTCAATTTTACTTATTTTTAGTGCATTTTTCCACACTCTGTATGTATGCCACCAGTCATGCCCTGTGGTTTCTCCACTCATTTTTGATTCAACCCACTGAACCGTAGCTTCAATAATTTGTTTTTCTGTCATGCTTATTATCGGTGGTTTTTGTATTAAAAATTAAATAAATACAATATCAGGCATAATCCTACAGATTTGCCCAATTGAAGATTGCAAAAAACAACTATAAATTGTATATGGTTACGCTGATCAGCTCATCATCTTCCAATTGAAGGGAAACTCCGTTTTTTTCAAAATCAATGAGTTCAAATCCTTCAAGTTCATCATCAGTATCAGATACCCCTTTTTCCTTAAGTTGTTCCTCAGTAAAACGAATAAGTTGTTTCTTTTCCATCCCAAAAATATTTTTACCGAACATTGTGGCTGAAGGTTCATCGATTTCAATTGACTGCAGTTTCATTTGTCCCTTTTTTTCAATTTCTTCAAAAAACATAGCCAGGCCATGATCATCAAAAAACACGGTGAGTGAATTTGCAAACTCATTGTTGTCATTTTCATCATTGTTGATAATTTCATCTGGATCTCCCAGTAATTCAACGACTTCTGAGTATTCCATCCCAAAAATAAAATTGCCATAGCCTTTTCCTGGAACAATTTCATTGTTGTTGTTTTTTTCCATAGATTATATGTTATTTAATTGGTGAGTTGGGTTCATTTGCCATGGCTTTATATGTTTGATTATCAATAAACCATGGAACCATTTTGTTGAGAAAAACGATTAATTTGCCTTTTGATGTCATAATGAGGGTGCGTTTTCTTTTTTTTATTCCCTTAATTATTTGCACAGCAACCTGTTCGGCAGTCATCATTTTTGATTCATCTCTCGGGCTTTCTCCCTGAATATGTCCATCTTTGTTAAGGGCTGTTTTGCGAATATTTGTTGAAGTAAAACTTGGACAGGCTATCATCACATGAAGGTGTTCTTTTAGATGTTCAATACGAAGAGTATCAAGAAATCCATGCATCGCTGATTTGGATGCAGAATAGCCTGTACGTCCGGGAAGTCCCTGATAACCTGCAATAGAGGAAACTCCCACAATAGAGCCTTTGTTCTTCAATATGTATGGTAGTGCATACTTGGTGCAATATACTGTGCCCCAAAAATTAGTATCCATCAAATTGTGTATTACTTTTAAATCCAGATCTATAAAGGCTGCACGCATTGAAATTCCGGCATTATTAATCAAAATGTCAATTGTTTCAAATTTTTCAATACAGGTATCAATAATTCTTTTGCAATCAATTTCTTTACTAACATCAGCAACAACAGGAATTGCCATATGTCCCTGTCCTGATAAATCTTCAGAAATTTTTTTTAGTTTTTCACCATTTCGAGCTGCAATAACAACTCTGCATTTCATTTGTGCAAAAGCATAAACAAGAGCTTCACCAATTCCGGAAGAAGCACCTGTAACTATCACTACTTTATCTTTCATAAAAGAAAAAATCAACTGAAATCATTATGCAATAATACAATTTATTTTTGACAATTGCATTGTTTGGTTTTGATTTTTTTTTGAGAAATACTTTATAAAATAATACATCATTTAATCAGAAAAAAAATTATATTTGTGGAATATTTTAAAATACGGTATCTCAAATTTTGCTAACCAAAAAATATTAAAGAAAATGAAAACATTAAACAAACTATTGATAACGGCAATTGTAACTGTTATCTTAATTGGCTGTAGCCAAAGCCACAAAAGTGAATCCACGGAGTGGAAGGAGGAAGTTTTAGAAGAATCATACGAAGAATCATATGATGAATATGATCCTTATGATTCTTATGAGGCAGAGGAAAGTGTTCCCCAGGCTGCCAGATCAAAAGATACAAAAACTGCAACAACTGGTGTTCAGGAAGGCAGAAAAGATGTAAATCTGGTCATTTCTTCATCTGCTGCAACAGATTTGAATATTGACCCATCAAGAAAGATTATACGAACTGCTGATGTAAAATTCAGAGTTGATAATGTGGCTTCAGCAACCTATGATATTGAGCAGATTGTTGCAAAAACAGGTGGGTGGGTTACTTATTCTAATCTGGTCAGTGAAAAAACATACTTGTGGCAAACTGCTATCAGTGAGGATTCTTCAATTGTTATGTCAAAGTATGTGGTGAAAAATACAATTATTATACGCACCCCCTGGCAAAAACTTGACACTACTCTCAAAGCTCTTGTGCCACTGATTGATTATCTTGATTACAGAGTTATTAAAGCTGAAGATGTAACATTTAGTATACTTGCTGAAAAGCTAAAACAAAAAAGACTTGCAGATTATAACGCGCGGATGAAAAGATATGCAGAGACCAAAAATTCAACCATGAGTGAAATCACGTATGCAGAACAACAAATACTGGCTCAGCAGGAACAGGCTGACAATTCATTGATTGAAGAATTAAAACAGGAAGACAATATTCAGTTTAGCACAATCACTATAGAGATTTATGAAACCGAGCAGTTTGAACAACGTGTTATTCCCAATCCGGAGGAAATTAAAGAATACAAACCAGGTTTTGGAAAACGTTTGCTTAAAGCTTTAAATGTTGGATGGATTATTATTCAGGAAGTAATCCTTGCAATTATCAGTCTTTGGAGTATTTTCCTCTTAGGATTCGGAATATACTACTCTATCAGATTTATAATCAAGTACTTCAGAAATAAAAGGAAGAACAGAAAAGTCCAGTAAGTAGAAAAAAAATAATTCATACAAACTCAAAACAGTCATTTTGTGTTATTCAGCAAAATGACTGTTTTTTTGTAACTGCTCAGCACATCTTTATTATAAGCCAGCTCAAGCCTTTGGCTTGGAAGAATGCTCAAATAATCATAAGTTATCCCGCTAATATTGCAAATTACGCTCCATTGATTTATGGCTGTAATTTGTGCTTGTACAAATGTTTGCAATACAAAAGTCGATGTTTGTTTTGTTGAAATTGCTGTGTGAAGGGCTTTAGCCCTGAGCAAATGAAAAAATAATAAAAGACTAATAAACACATTAGCTAGGGGCTTCAGCCCGAAGAAAAAGGAACAAAACTTTATGTTTTTTCCCAAAGGGATCCCCATGGGAGGCAAAAAATTTGCCCAAACAGAGACCTTCAGAAAAAGATAGATTCTTTTGCAAATTTTGCCAGTAGTGAGCAGTTCGACGGGCTCACTGTGGCACCTGTCGAACTATGACAAAAACATAAAAGGGAGATAATGATTAAGCCTTTTGTATTGCATAGCAAGACATATTCGTGCTTATTTGGTGCGCCACGAGGCGTGTGTTTATATATATTAATTA
>CAZGIW010000155.1:0-3894 GCA_964526285.1 uncultured Bacteroidales bacterium
ATTAAACATTAAACATTAAACATTAAACATTAAACATTAAACATTAAACATTAAAATTCCCTACATCCCTTTCCTTGCTCCTCCAATGCCCCATTTGATGCTAAACCAAATGTTTGAGTAGTTTTTACTGAAAACATCTGATTTTATGTTTCGAATTGAATAACCCAGCTCGCCCCAAATGTTGTATTGCTTAAACAATAGCTTAGACATGCGCAGTGATATATACAAAATGTCAGTTTGTACTCCCTGTCCGATGGTGTTGCCGTAATAGGATACCGGAACATTATCAAGTCCGTCAATGTGAGAATCAAAAGTTGGTTTGAAAATGTCCTGCCCGTAGTGTGTGCCTGCCGAATCCAGGCCTGTGCGCAGCTTGCTTATTTCAAGTATGCAAAACCATTGTTCTGAAGTGTATCTGAATCTGGTGAGCACTTCAATGAGATTGGCTCCCTGAGGATGTGCAAGAGACTGATTGAGATGTGTGTAATTTTGCTGAATGTCTCTGTGCGAATAAATATATGGCCTGATGACATTGAGTTCTGCCAAACCATCAAAATGTTTAAGCCCGAACAAGTCGTAATACTTCCAGCCCAACTGAAAAGCCTGTTTGTTGACCCATGCACCGTGCTGCCTTGTACTGTCGGGAATAACAAACTGCAAAATGTCAGAACGAACTTCACTCATAAAAAATTCGTCCATAACAAACTGTCCATAAAGCACATGCGATTTCATTAGCTTGTATGAAACATTCAATCCAATCAATACATTGTCAGGTGAACCCAGCGCGAAATCCAAAGGGCGATACATCACCACAGGCAGCAAATAATTGTATTCCACAAACTGCCGCTGCATCAGTGAGTCATGAAGCGGTGTGACGATAGCTTCAAAAACTGAAACATTCAGTCGTTTGCTCACATTCCAGCTCAGATAATGCATGGCATTGAATTTATATAATCCGTCACCCCAGTTTTGTGCAGAGTTTGTTTGCGCATCTCTCATCCATGCATACAAATTCACATAGCGTAGTTTCCATATGTCTGTCTGAAATTTTACATAAGGGTAGGGGTATGCTTCATCTGATAGAATGAGCGAACGCCGGCCATCACCAAAGAAATGGTTTCCGATTCCTGTTTCTGCAGAAAAGTGGGGCGAAACTTTATGATTGAGTCTCACCTGCGGCAACACATAATATTTTGCCAATCCCTCTTGAGAAATCATTCCAAGTCCGGGAAGAATATTGAAACTGTCACAATAAAATTGTTCGTATTCAAAGGGACGCATAGCCCCAAATCGAAATGAGCCTGAAAGTAATGTATTTTTATGCATCAAAACAGAGGATACTCCTATTGCCGAATGTGATAGAAACAGATCTTTCTCTGCAATATCAGCAGCTCCTTCGAACAAAGGTTCAATGCGTGCCATAAATTTTACATCGTTTCCGGCAGAAACCCATGGTTTGTAATATGATATGAAATCAGAAAAGTGGACAAGGGAAGTGTCAGCCTGAATGACATCAGCAAACAACAATGGTTTTACAGACGGAAATAATTTTCCGTTATACAGATGTTTTTCATGCTGAATATCAAAAACCAGACTGTTGTCCATGCTGTAGTTTTGTGATCTTGCCCCGGCACATACCATCACAAAAATCATTGTAAGTATAACAGCTTTTATTTTCATTTCAATCATTTTTAAAACCAGGTTTGATGTTGACAATAGGTTCTTAAGCTGGTTGATATGCCTGCATGAAACTCAATGCTTTGTAGAGGATTTGGAGTGTTGATTGTTTTGCGGTACACTCCGTTGATGAAAACATTGAGATTGCTGGTTTTATTGATAAAGTAATGTGCACGCACATCGGCAAACATCATAGACGCATTGGTTGTAGTGAGTGCCGGAAACAAACCTCCGTTCCAGTTGGCAAAGGCTGGGTCTGCATATATGCTTTGACCTGTTGTTTCAAATTCTGTGTCCACACCACCCTGCACAAATGAGAACATTGCATATGCTGCCCATCGTTGATCAGTGACAGAAGTTTTCAACAAAATTTCTCTGAAGTTGGCACCCAACGGATGTGCAAGGGAGTGGTGATAATGCGAGTAGCTCTGAAGCGGATCTGTATGAGTAAATGTGTAAGCTCCGGCAGAATTATACTCAATATTTGTTTTTATGAATCTGCATCCCGATTTTTTTTCAAAACCTAAGCCTGCCTGCATTGCGGCTTTGTCCAGGTTGCCAGTTTCATCAATGGCGTATTGACCATATATCAACAGATTGTATGGTAATTTCATTGAGAGTTGCAAACCAGCCATGGTGTTGTTTTTATTGTCCATTCCGTAATATGCTGTGCGCGAAAATGGAACAGGGTTAAAATGTTTCCATTGCAGGCTGTTGTATGTTTGATTGTGGGGAGCCCAAATCATGGATTCAAACAGGCTGATTTCAAGCTGTTCAATGGGGTTGAAACTGATAATTGAAAAATTGGCATATTTATTTTGATAACCTCCCATTGATGATTGGGGAACATCTATGATATTTTGCAATGATACATTTTGCAGAGATGCCAGAATAAAATGATATGACCATTTTTTTCTGTTGATTGAAGTGCGCACAAATGTGGAAGCGGGTGCATTTTCTGAGAGCAGCATTGAGCGGTGTCCGTGTCCGAAATGGAGTTTGTCGCGTGCAAACCATAACTGAAAACTACTGACCGGCATCCACACAAGGGTTCCGTAAACAGTGGCATAGTCTCTTCCGTATTCTTTAAATTCTTTTGCCCTCATCAAACCGGGAGCCACTTCAAAGCTATCAGCAAAAGCTTCTAAGTAGGAGGGAAAGACTCTTTGAGTTTCGTAAAGTTCGGATGAAAAAAATAATTTTTTGTGCAAATCACCTGAAATCCTGATGCCGCGGGTGTTTTCGGAGAGAGTGGGAGCGTAGCCTGTTTGTTTTCCAATTGAAAAGTGCACAGCAGGATCAATAATTAGAGTATAGGTGGAAGAATCAACCAGCAGAAAGTGTTCATTATGTATTTTTCTTCCCATCCATGTGTTTCGTGGTTTTCGTTCAGTAGGGTGCTGACAATCCATGTTGCTGACAGGATTCATATAAACTTTTGGAAAAAGAGGGAGTGCAGATGAGTCTTTAAAGTTCACAGAAAACAAATACTCAGCCGGAGTGACAAGGATTTGTGAATACCCTCTAAAACACAATGATATCAGTGCAAGCAGAGAAATAAAAATATATAATACTGATGATTTCTTCATAATGAAAATTCAGGCTGCCAAAAATACAAAAAAATGTTCTGATTGTAACTGCACACCAATTTATACCGACGTGAAGTGAAAAAATATAATCGTCGTTTTTTCGCCACTCCCATCGGGATTCCTATCCCATAGGGAAGCCCATGGCTTGGAAGAATACACGAATTTCCATTTATCAATTTATCACTATTTATCCCTATGGGATGTGACGATGTGACGAATATGTTGCACTAAGCAATACAAAAGTATTAATCATTATCTCCCTTTTATGTTTTTGTCATAAAATTTGTTCAAGGGAGCACATAACATGAAGACAAATTTAGACAAATTTTCTGCCAAAAAATAATGTTGGAGTTCCGTTTCAACGGGCTGAAGCCCGTTGCTATTGAATTTTTTATGTTATGTTTCTTTGTTCATAAAGAGGTTCGTTTAGCTCAGGGCTAAAGCCCTTCGTTCAGCAATTTTCAAAACAAACATAGCCTTTTGTATTGCTGAATGTTTGTACAAACACAAAAAAGTGGCAAAAAAAACACATCGTGATTCGTCAAAGCTTTTTTTTCTGCAAAAGCCATGAAGCAGAAAATTAAATCAGCGCCAGCAGATTTAATTTTGACACAGTTTCAAATTTTGA
>CAZGIW010000156.1:0-3610 GCA_964526285.1 uncultured Bacteroidales bacterium
GTTAGCGTTCATTGTAAAAAGACAAAACAGATGACAGAATGACAAAGGAATTTTTGCTGCATAAAGACAATAAAATGAAAACAGCCCACGCACAAAACTGCACATTTGCAAGCCCATACACACGAGCCGATGCTTCAGCTTGCAAAAGAGCAGTTTTCTTGCCTGCACACCCGATAAAAATAATAACATAGAAAACAAAAAAATGAATAATGAGTAAAAACGAACGGATTACTGAAAACCTGGTTAGAGATATTCTGCGAAATCTTAAATATTATGACAATGACGATACCATTGTTGAAGAACAGAAAAGCCAAATTGAAGAAGTTAAAAAACTTTTAAAGGGTGCAAGTAAAACAGGGAAAGGTGGTATTGGTGCTCCTGAATTTATTATTTCCACATCAGATACACCTGACTTTATCATAATTTTTGAATGTAAGGCTGACACTGCAAAACATCAAAGTCCAAATCTTGACAAACCAATTGACTTTGCAGTTGACGGTGTTTTGCATTATTCAAAGCATCTTTCAAAATCGTATAATGTAATTGGCATTGCAGTAAGCGGGCAAACAAAATCAAGTTTAAAAACTTCTGTTTTTATTCATCCAAAATGTTTAAAAGACCCAAAAACGCTTACAAACAAAGCGGGCAAGCCAATTACAGAAATTTTAAGTCTTGAGGATTTTATAGAGCATGGAACTTTCGACCCTGATGTAGAAAAGAAAAGACATGATGACCTCATGGCATTTTCAAGAGAACTGCATGACTTTATGAGAGACCATGCAAAACTAACTGAAAGTGAAAAGCCGCTATTAGTAAGTGGAACATTAATAGCACTAAAAAACAAACCATTTGCAAAGAGTTTTGATGAATATACTCCAGCCGAACTTCAAAAAGAATGGATGAGAGTAATCAAAGAGGAATTTACAAAAGCAAAAATTCCTCATTCAAAAGAATACAGCATGACACAACCGTATTCATCAATCGCAGTTCATCCCGAATTAGGCAAGCCAACAAAAAAATATCCAAGAAGTGTATTGTTTGAACTTATCAATATGCTTAATGAAAAGGTTTGGCCTTTCATTAGTGTTTATCACGACTTTGATGTGGTTGGTCAATTTTATGGTGAATTTTTGAAATACACTGGTGGTGATAAAAAAGCATTAGGTATTGTATTAACTCCACGACATATTACAGATTTATTTGCGCATATAGCAAACGTAACACCTAAATCTAAAGTGCTTGACATCTGTGCAGGAACAGGTGGTTTCTTAATTTCTGCAATGCACAACATGCTAAAAAAAGCAGTTTCAAAAACAGAGCAAGACAATATTAAAGCAAATGGACTTATTGGGGTTGAACAACAACCAAATATGTATGCACTTGGAGCAAGCAACATGATTTTGAGAGGCGATGGTAAAGCCAATTTGCATCAAGGTAGTTGTTTTGACGAAGGAATTGTTGAAGCAATAAAGAAACATAATTGCGATGTAGGAATGTTGAATCCACCTTTTTCACAAGGTGACGAGGATTTACACGAATTGGTTTTCATAAAACAAATGCTGAACTGTTTAAAGAAAGGTGGAACTGCTATTGCAATTGTTCCTATGTCTTGTGCCATAACACCGCATCCGCTTAGAGAAGAAATTTTAAAACATCACACTTTAGATGCAGTAATGTCTATGCCTGATGATTTATTTTATCCAGTTGGTGTGGTAACTTGTATTATGGTTTTCAAAGCCAAAATCCCACATGCTGAAACAAATATTAAAACATGGTTCGGATATTGGAAAAATGATGGTTTTATTAAAACAAAAATGTTTGGCAGAATTGATGCACAAAGCAAATGGAATGATATTAAAAATCAATGGGTTGAATCATATCGAAACAGAGAAGATATAGCAGGATTTTGCAGGAAGCAAAAAGTTACACATGAGGACGAATGGTGTGCAGAGGCATATATGGAAACTGATTATTCAAACATCACGAAAGATGATTTTGAAAATACAGTAAAAAATTATTTGGTTTTTAAACTAATGAATGACATCTCATGAATATAGTCCCAGTTTCCGAAATCTTTGATGTTCAATATGGCAACAGTTTTGAACTTAATAGTCTTAAACAATCAGATAAAGGCGTAAACTTTGTTTCAAGGACAGCGAAAAACAATGGTATTTCTGCCAAAATAAAAAGACTTGCTAATATTGAACCATTTCAAGCAGGAGCAATTACAGTTTCATTAGGTGGTTCTGTTTTAGAAACATTCGTTCAACCTGAAGAATTTTATACGGGTTATCACATTTACTGTTTGACACCCAAAAAGAAAATGTCGATTGAAGTTAAACTTTTCTATTGCACTTGTATCACAGCAAATAAATACCGCTACAATTACGGCAGACAAGCAAATAGAACATTGAAGGATTTATTAATTCCTGCTTTAAATTCTATCCCAAGTTATGTGAAAAAGGCAGACTTGAACAAGTTCGATGGTCTTGATAAACCTTTGATAAACAAGAAAATTGATTTGCAATTTGAAAACTGGAAATGGTTTGTCTATGACGATTTATTTGAAATAGAAAGAGGTAGAGGTCCAAGAAAAAATGAACTTGATGGGTCAGGTAATACTCCTTTTGTAACGTCAAGCGACCAAAACAACGGCTGGACAGCCTTTACAAATGCGACACCAATACATAAAGGAAATACAATGGGTGTAAATCGTAATGGAAGCGTAGCAGAAGCATTTTATCAACCTTTGCCTTTTTGTTCGACAGAGGATGTTCACATTTTTACTCCCAAATTTAAAATGACAAAGTATGTTGCTCTTTTTCTTGCAACACTAATCAAAAAAGAAAAATACAGATACAACTACGGAAGAAAATGGGGTATTGGACGTATGAAAACTTCGACTATTAAATTGCCTGTTGATAAATTAGGGCAACCAGACTGGAAATTTATGGAGGACTACATAAAGACGATTAATTATTCAAAACAAATTTAAACTTTAAGTTATGACACTACAAGAATTTAAAAAAGATTACTACTGTAAATTGGATGTTACAAACGACAATTATACAGTTACCATTTCAACAACAGCAATTAGAAGTAAAGGCAATCAGATTGTTGATGGTGTTAAAACAAATTATAATATTCAAGAAACTAGTGACTGGATTAACGATAGTCACTCGCCAATTTCAATAAATCAATGGGACTGGCAGAAATTGTTAGACCAAACAAAAAGATTTCATCTTGACTATTTTGCACAAAGGGCACTAATTGCTGATTTTTATCCATTAAATATTGATGAGAATCCTGATATTGATATTTATTATAAATAGCCAACGCTTCGTAGTCAAGCACATTTGCAGGTCGTACCAGCCAATGCTAAAGACCAAAACCTGCAAAAGAGCTTGCCTACCCCAACGCACGGCAGACAGAAAAGATGCAGCAAAAATGAAAGAAAAATAACGAGAAAAATGAACAACGAAACGCTAACAAGCGGTATAAAACATTGGGGTTTAAGTGGTTATGCAAGCATTCTGACCCGCATCAAGTTCGGTGTAACTGGACAGGAAAGTAGCCCGCAATCCCCAACGATTTCATACCGCCAACCGTT
>CAZGIW010000157.1:0-3434 GCA_964526285.1 uncultured Bacteroidales bacterium
AACACCATAATATCCACCATTAATAATATTATTTTCTATTAAAACATCGTGGGCTGAATTACCTGTGGTGGTTGGACTTGTCAACGAACCAGAAGCACAAATTCCATAAAAATTTGAACTTGTGGATGATGTATTAAGATTTATTGTACAGTTGGTTATCTGAATATCTTCAGCCTGACTAATTAGTTGAAAACCAACACCAAAAGTAGAAGTTGCAGGAATATTCACAGTAAGGCTATCAAATCTGAGGTACTTGGCCCCATTAAGAAGAATTGCTGCTCTCTGGTCTGAAAGTGTGGTTGTATGTTGAATAATCGTTCCGGGTGCACCTCTAAAAGTAACCGTATTTGTAGCAGATACCCCGGGGAAAGTCCCTGAAAAAACAAGTCGTGTATTGTACGTTCCGGCTGCAACATGAAACACCACAGGACCATCCACTCCGCAATTTGATAAGGCTGTCATTGCATCATCAAATGAATTGAAGTTTGTTCCTGCAGTTGGCAATGCTGGATTAATTGTATAATTTCCGTTTAAAATCTGGTCACACCCAAAAATATTTATTGTCAGTGTATCATTCAATTGATTTTCATCAGGAAAACCATTGGGATCAACAGTCCATGCTCTGAGTGTATTGTTTCCAAGTACGAATGATGAATTCCCAATAATTATTGGAGAAGATACAACATCTTCAAGCAAGGTTCCTGCCCATGAAAATGCTGTCTGTGGTGTTCCATTCACTTCCCACTCAACATCAAAGTCGGTGAGGGTTTGAATTCCATAGTTTTTAATACGTACTTCAATATCGTATGGATTAGTGGTGAGCACAACAGCAGGTGGCTGTGTAAACTGAACCACGCCTGCATCATAATTGTTATTGTTGGGCATGAAAACAATCCGTAAATTAGGACGGTTTGTCACTAAGGTTCCTGGCCCTGTTGGCATTGCTCCATCCTGATAATTATATTTTGCCATATTCTGAGGCATCGTGGTTGCCGCAAAAGATGGATAACCAGTTGTATATGAGCCATCATAATTCATCCAAACCACTTCAAGTGTTTGTGTTCCGTTATAAATAAATGGTGTTGACAATTTAAACATATACCATCCCGGACCAGTCCATGTTATATCGCCTGTAAATATCTGGGTATATAGCAACACGTCTGGCATAATATTGTTGGCAGCATCATAAAACGTATAAGTTCTGTGTCCAAGGTACATAGACTGATTCACCATCATATATGCTGTTACGGCATTATTCACATAAAACCCAATGGAATCTATAACACCGTTTGCATTAATTTCAGGTGCAGTATATAAACTACCACTCCACCCATAATCAAAAAAACCATAACAAGGTATATTATTCTGCGTCACTGTCCCTGTTCCGACAATGACAACAGGTGGTGGTTTTTTATTCACAAAAGTTCGCACTGTTGTTTGTGCTTCATTATATGAAAGTGATGCATCAATGGCTCTTACATAATAATCAAACACTGTATTATAGGGCTGCCCCGGAATTTCACCTTCATAATCATCGCCTCCAACATTTATCATGGCGATTGTATCCCACACAGTGGAATCAATACGGAATATGAGATCGGCCTGGTGTATGCCTGATGCATCAGTAATAGTTGCTCCAACTGTAAAAGGACCAGCAGAATACACAGTATCCTCGAGTACAGGAGGAATTAGGGTAATAACAGGGGGAATAAGTTCATATGGTGAAGCAATCACCTTAATATCATCCAAAAACCAACCTGCGTTGGTATTGGATCCGTTTGAATTTCCGTCTCTTAGTTTGAATTTAAATCTCACCTGTGACTGATTTCCTGCAATGGCAGAGATATTAAACTGTTCAAACATCCACCATGCATTTGTGGGAGGTTCTCCATGCTGAGCAGGGAGCCAAAGCAGAGGATAGGATGTTGCTGTAAATTTATCGCCGTTGGTTCCGAACTGAGCCACGCCAAGATATTCATTCTGGGTGAGTTTTGTCCATGATACTCCATTATTAACAGAAATATAAATCTCTGCAGCATCAAAGAATTCAATTTTACAAATGTGCTGAAAATCCAGCAGAACATAATTGTAACCCGTTAAATCTATCACATCTGTGATAAACATTGAAGAATCATTCAATGCAACAACATTGTGGTATGAATTAGGGCTACTGACCTGAAGTGATGCATTTTGTGTCCATGCAGGGACTCCTGAAGGTGTAACCTGAAGTGTTCCTCCATCAAAATTTTCAGAAAACACAGTTGTTTGTGCATTGATATTTGCTGTAAAAACAAAAATAAAAAACAGAGATAGTACAATCCCTGTAATTGAGACGGGGTATCTTTTCATAATAAAAAATTTATCATTTAACATTTAAATCAGGAAACAAAAATACAAATTCCATTTCAATAACAGACATACTTTTTGTTGAAAAGTTGTAAATTAAAAAAAAAAAAATCAAGCCCTTTGTATTACTGAAAGTTTTTTCAAAATTAAATATTGTAAAAACTTTCTATTGTGATTCGTTTGAACAAATTTACTGATCAACCAAAAAAATATGAATGATGATATTTCTGAGACATAAAAATTTGCAATTGTGAGTTGAATGTCCCTTTGAATGTTCCATGTTGTTATTCTTGCATAAATCATAAAATTGAATTACATTTGCACAAAAATTTTCCATGACTACATTTCCTGACGACAACGCACAGCATGCCATTTATACTCGAAAATACCGACATTTACTAAAGTCATGTCCTCCGTTGTCCAAAGAGGATAAAAAGCAGATAAGGAAAGCCTTTTATCTTGCCATTGAAGCTCACAAGGGTATGAGACGCAAGAGTGGAGAGCCTTATGTTTTTCATCCCATTGAAGTAGCAACCATTGCAGCCAGAGATGTGGGTTTGGGCGCAACATCCGTCATCAGTGCCTTATTGCATGATATTGTAGAAGACACAGACTATACAATTGATGATATCAAAATCATGTTCGGTGAAAAAATTGCCAGAATTGTTGATGGATTGACAAAAATTTCAGGCATCTTTGGTAAAGAAGAAACAAACAAATCTGTTCAGGCTGAAAATTTTAAAAAGGTATTGCTCACCTTATCGGAGGATGTAAGAGTAATTCTTATTAAGCTCATCGACAGGTTGCACAACATGAGAACACTTGACTCACTTCCGCCACACAAGCAGGTTCGAATCTCATCTGAAACATCATATTTGTACGCCCCACTTGCACACAGGCTTGGTTTATACAGCATAAAAAGCGAAATGGAAGATTTGGTGATGAAATATACCGAACCTGAAGTTTATCATTCAATCAGTCAGAAAATCAGTGAAACTGAAGCTGAACGTAAGCGATTTATCAACCAGTTTATTTTTCCAATAAAACAATCTCTTCAAAAAAACGGAGTAAAATTTGAAATTATTGGT
>CAZGIW010000158.1:0-3431 GCA_964526285.1 uncultured Bacteroidales bacterium
TTTTCTTACAGTTTAAATTTTTGAAAGAGATTGATTTCTTTAGTCTTTCATTATTTTAAACTGTATTATGGCTTTTGAAGAATCAACAAGATTATTCGTGAAATTTCGTGGATTCGTGGCTAAAAAAAAATTGCGCTGAGCAGTTACTTTTTGTTTATACTCTATCTAAACTCCATATTTTTCTTTGCTGTAATTTTTTCACAGTAATGACATCTCAATTTTACATCAATTTTATCAATGACATCAAATTTGGTTGACACGCCTTCAACATTGGTAACACATTTTGGGTTGAAGCATTTGACAATACCTCTTACGCCGTCAGGAATTTCAACTCTGGATTTTTTCACAATCTCAAAATCTCTAATTTCAATCAATGTTGCACTTGGGCTTACGAGAGCAATTTTATTAATTTCTTCAGGTTTAAAGTATTTGTTTGTTACTTTGATAATACCTTTTTTTCCATATTTTTTACTTTCGAGATTTGCCCCTACATATATAGGATCTGTCACATTTTCCAGGTTCAATATTCTCATCACCTGCAAAACACTACCAAAAGTTATATGGTCAATCACAGTGCCATTTTCAAGTGCAGACACCTGCAGTTCTTTTCTTTTTTCGTTACTCATAATTTTTCACCTCCTCTCTTAATTTTTTAAATCCAGGATATAAGACATTAGAGCCTGTCGCATATACACACCGTTGAGAGCTTGCTCAAAGTAATATGCCTGAGGCATATCATCCACATTGATATGGATTTCGTTCACTCTGGGTAGCGGGTGCAACACTCTCATATTATGTTTCACATTAGAGAGCATTTCCCTATTCAGGTTGTAAATATTTTTAACTTTTTCATATTCCAGAGGATCTGAAAATCTTTCCTGCTGAATTCTTGTCATGTAAATGATATCTGCCAAAGGAATTGCCTCCATGATATCAGTATATTGGTAATACCTGAGATTTTTTTCTTTTATGTGCATTTTTACGGCACTTGGCAATTTCAATTCAAAAGGTGAAACCAGGTGATAAGTGCAATTGAAGTTGGTCATTGCAATTACATTTGAATGCACAGTTCTGCCGTATTTAAGGTCACCAATAAAAGCAATATGGAGATTTTCGAGCGTACCTTGAGTTTTTTGGATAGAAAACAGATCAAGCAGACACTGGGTTGGGTGTTGATTTGCACCATCTCCTGCATTAATAACAGGCACAGGTGAAATTTCGCTGGCGTATCTTGCACTACCTTCAACAGGATGTCTCATTACAATAAGGTCGGCATATTGAGCCACAGTTTTGATAGTGTCTTTAAGAGATTCCCCTTTTTTTACACTTGAGCTACCAGCATCAGTAAACCCAATAACTTTACCACCTAGACGTTGAATAGCAGTTTCAAAACTTAATCTAGTTCGAGTTGAAGGTTCGAAGAATAAAACAGCAACAACTTTTCCTTTAAGTAAATCCTGATTTGGTTCAGCTTCAAACTCAGCTGCCAGCTTCATCAGATATTCATACTCTTCTTTGGTGTAATCATTAATTGATACTAAACTTTTCATATGATTTAATTTATAATGGCAAATATAAAAAAAAGCGACTAAAAAATTAGTCGCTTTTAAAAAATTTATTTTTTAAGATTGTGTTTAACTAAGAAGTCGCCGATAACATCTTTGAAATTTGGAGAACCAAACTCTTGAAGTTCGTAACCGATTTTTACACAAGGCTTATTGATTTTAACAATTCTATTCAAATCAATTGGAGTAGCAATAACAACTACATCACAAGGAGTGTTTTCGATAGTTGTTTCAAGGTCTTTAATTTGCTCATCACTATAACCCATTGAAGGAAGAATAGGACCAATGTTAGGATAAATTTCGAAAGTTTTCTTAATTTTTCCAACAGCATAAGGTCTTGGGTCAACTAATTCAGCTGCACCATATTTCTGAGCAGTGATGCTACCGTAGTTAAATTTGATTTCACCATGAGTAACAGTAGGGCCTTCTTCAATAACAAGAACTCTTTTTCCTTTGATTAGTTCTGGTTTGTTAACAAAAGTTGGAGAAACAGCATCCAAAACAATAGCATTAGGATTAACATTTGCAATATTTTTTCTTACTGTTTGTAGATCTGCTAAATCAGCGCTTTCAATTTTATTGATAACAACAACATCAGCAATTCTTAAGGTAGTTTCACCAGGATAATAAGAAATTTCATGACCAGCTCTTTGAGGATCAACGATAGTTACCATTAAATCAGGTTTGATAAAAGGGAAGTCATTATTACCACCATCCCAAAGGATAACATCAACATCTTCTTTTTCAGCTTCTCTAAGTATAGCTTCATAATCTATACCAGAAAAAATGATGTCGCCTCTAACAACGTGTGGTTCATACTCTTCCATCTCCTCAATAGTACATTCATGCTTTTTCAAATCTTCAACAGTTGCGAAGCGTTGAACAGCTTGTTTTACTAAATCACCATAAGGCATTGGATGTCTGATAGCACAAACTTTAATACCAAATTCTTTTAATACATCAATAATTCTTCTTGATGCTTCACTTTTTCCGCCACCTGTTCTAACAGCTCCAGTAGCAATAACTGGTTTTGTTGATTTTAACATAGTAGCATTTGTTCCAATTAATGTAAAATCTGCTCCAGCAGCATTTACGATTGATGAAATATTCATGACGTTATTGTATGACATATCGCTATAAGCGAAAACACACTCATGAACATTTAAACTTTTTATTAATTGAGGCAATTCCTCTTCAGCATAAATAGGTATGCCTTCTGGATACAATTCACCTGCAAGTTCCGCGGGATACTTGCGACCGTCAATGTCGGGAATTTGAGCGGCTGTAAAAGCAACGACATTGTAATTTGGGTTTTTCCTGAAAAATGTGTTAAAGTTGTGGAAATCCCTACCGGCTGCGCCGATAATAATTACGTTTCTTTTCATTACGCTTGATTTTAAATTGTTAATAAATTGTTGTCTGCAAAAATAAGTGTTTAAGTAACATGGCAAAATTTTTTTTCAATTATTTTTCATAGTAGTTATAAACAATATGTTTCTTCATTAGATATTCTCTGAGTTTTAGACGGTTTGTAAGTAGCTAAGGAATCTAATAGTGAATACTTCATCATTCAATATTCAATATTCAATATTCATTATTCGATATTTCTTTGAAGCTCGTTTGACCACCCCGTCCGCATCAATTTCGGCCTTTGCAGCTGATGGCATGCAAGCGGCCACCCCTCCACGAGGGGAATTTGTCGCGATTGTGGTTTGGTGTGACAAATGTGACGTGGGAGGGCAGAACAGAAAGCCGAATACCGAATGACGCAGCCGTTACCTGCCTCGCAACCGAACACCGAATGACTCATATATCGCTACCCGGCGGACATTATTTTTCATCCTCACTGTCCTTAACACACCTGAC
>CAZGIW010000159.1:0-3368 GCA_964526285.1 uncultured Bacteroidales bacterium
TTTTCAAAGAACATAAAAGCGATTGGAGAAAAGCTGATATTCTCGTTACTACCATCCAATCACTCATGCACAACGATAAATATCGCCATGAGTTCTCGCCAACGGATTTTGACCTACTGATTTCAGATGAAGCCCACCGTTCTATTTCAGGAAATGCAAGAGCGGTTTTTGAATATTTTCATGGATACAAATTGGGACTCACCGCAACACCAAAAGACTACTTGAAAGGCGTTGACCCTGACAAAGTGAGAGAAAATGACCCAAGAGAAATTGAACGAAGAATGTTGAGAGATACATACTCTACCTTCGGCTGTGATGGCGGCGAACCAACTTACCGCTATTCGCTCATCGACGGAGTGAAAGATGGATTTCTGATTAATCCAAAAGTGCTTGATGCTCGTACCGAAATCACCACACAATTGCTTTCTGATGAAGGGTATGCGGTTGTCGTGTCAACTGAGGAAGGAGAAGAAACCGAAACCTTTGTAACTCGTGACTTTGAGAAAAAATTCTTTTCCGAAAAAACAAACAGTATTTTTTGCCAAACATTTTTGGATAATGCCAAGCCTGACCCAATTACAAACGAAATTGGCAAAACAATCATTTTTGCCGTGAGCCAAAATCATGCTCGTAAGCTTACAGAAATGCTCAACGAATTTGCTGAACAACGTTTTCCCGGAAAGTATAATTCTGATTTTGCAATGCAGGTAACTTCACAAGTGGGCGAAGCTCAACAAATGACCATCAATTTTACCAACAACAACTTAAGCGGCAAAACCAACTGGCTCGAAGGATACAAATCATGCAAAACAAGAGTTTGCGTTACTGTTGGCATGATGACCACAGGGTATGATTGTCCCGATTTATTGAACATCTGCATGATGCGACCCATTTTTAGCCCTGCCGATTTTGTGCAAATTAAAGGAAGAGGTACACGCAAAAATACTTTTGAATTCAAATTCAAAAACCAACTCAACGAAGAAGAAATTATTCATCACGAAAAGGATATATTCAATCTGTTTGATTTCTTTGCCAACTGCGAATATTTTGAAGAAAAATTTAACTATGATGAGAAACTCAAACTCCCCATGCCAAAAAAAGGAAGGGAGACAAGCGAAGACAAAAAACGTGATATTGACAAATACACAAATTATGACATCGACCCATTAAAGACTCTGGCTGAAGAATCTATTGGTCCCGAGGGCATGCGCATTGACAGAGAATTTTATAGAAAGTTTGAAGACCGCATCATCATGGACGATATCATCAAAAAAAATGTGGAACTGGGTAATTGGGAACAAGTGATTAGTCATATACAAAACGAGGTGTTTGACAAACCAAAAGAATATTTTTCTCTTGAGAAAATCAGAAAAGCAGCCAAAATAGACAGAAAGGTTTCCATTCGCGAGGTGGTTGAAAAAATCTTTGGTATTATTCCAAAATTCAAGTCGAAGGATGAATTGCTTGAAGAGGAATTTGACAAGTTTATTTCTATCTATCCGCCTGATGAAGATGTGAACCTCAGAGCGTTGAAATACTTTTTCAAGGCATACATCGTTGACCAGGACATTCGTAAAATCATTGAAACCAAAGATTTTCATGCTTTGCAAACCCATCCCACACTCACAATTTCTCAATTCAAAGATGTGGCTCCTGACTTCAGAAATGTAATTCCCGAATATATCAGAGATTATGTGAATCTGGATAAATTTGTTGCCTGATGAAAGAAAAAAAAACAAAAGTCTTTATCAGCAGTGTTCAAAATGAGTTTGAGAAAGAAAGAGCCATGCTTGAAAAGTATATTTCCACAGATGTGTTGCTCAAATCTTTTTTTCATCCATTCCTTTTTGAAAAAATTTCGGCAACCGACAGAACACCCGAACAGGTGTTTCTTTCAGAAGTGCAACAATCCGACATATATATTGGCATTTTGGGCAAAACATATGGATATGAAGATGCTTCAGGTATTTCTCCCACAGAAAAAGAATACAATGCTGCAAAAAAGAAAGAAATACCACGATGGATATATATTTTGAAAACCAGCAAAAAAAGACACCCAAAAGAAGACCTGTTCATACAAAAAGTAAGTAAGGATGTTTCGTGGAAGTTTTTTACAGATGCTGAAAGCCTGAAAAAGGAAGTGTATCATTCATGTGTTGAATATCTGAAACAAAAAGGAAAAATTGAACACTCCGATTTTGACAGTTCTTTGCACGATTATGCTACTTTGGATGATGTTGACGATAAATTGCTGAAAGATTTTGTGGAAACAGCACGCGAAAAAAGAAATTTTCCGGAAAAACCAAACTCACCCAAAACCGATATCCTTCAACGACTCAATCTCACACGAAACGGAAAAATTGCAAACAGTGCGCTGCTCCTGTTTTCAAACAATCCACAACAGTTTTTTCCGTCGGCAACAGTGAAATGCGCTCACTTTCACGGAAATGTGGTGCAAAAACCAATTCCCGACTATAAAGAATTTGGCGGAACCATCTGGGAAATGGCCGATAGCGCAGTTGACTTTATTCTGTCTAAAATTAACTTGCAAACCGGAACACGGGATAAATCAAATATTGTTGATACAAAATATGAAATTCCCAGAGCCGCAATTGCCGAAGCAGTTATCAATGCATTGGCACATCGTGACTACTACAGCAAAGCAAGTGTGCAGATTTCTGTTTTTAGAAATCGTGTGGAAATTGAAAACCCGGGACGACTACCAGATGAAATCACAATTGATGACCTCAGAAAAATACATGCATCATATCCATCAAATAGTCTGTTGGCTAATTGTCTGTTCCTTACAGGCGCAATTGAACGATTTGGAACAGGGACAACCGAAATGATTGAGAAAATTGTTGATAGAGGACTCAACGAACCTGATTTTATTGCACGAAACACTTTTAGAGTAATTCTTTACAGAAAAGAACCAAATTATCTGGATAGAATATTCTCAAGGGAACAAGATAGGGAACAAGATAGGGAACAAGATAGGGAACAAGATAATGAACCAATTTCTGAGCAAATATTGCAATTGATTCATGCAGTAAGTGGACATATGTCAGCATCTGAAATTATGGATGTTTTGAGCCTCAAAGCAAGAAGAAATTTTATGCAAAACTATCTGCAACCTTCTATTATTCAGGGATATATAATAATGAATACTCCAAACAAACCAACTGCAAAAACACAAACATATTGCCTCACAAACAAAGGAAAATCACTGAAAAAAGAATCAGCAAAAAAATCATACTACGAGAACAAAACAGAGGAGAAAGCTCAAGATTTTATCCTAAATACCCCCCATGATACCCCCCATGATACCCCCCATGATACCCCCCATGATACACCCCATGATACACCCC
>CAZGIW010000160.1:0-3309 GCA_964526285.1 uncultured Bacteroidales bacterium
CCCCATGATACACCCCATGATACCCCCCATGATAATCTGAAAATTACACCTTTATTAGAAAAATTAATTGTTGTTTTTCATGAAGATTTAACAAGACAAGAAATGCAGGAAAAAATAAAAATCAAAGACAGAAAACATTTTAGAGAAAAGTATCTGACACCTGCGTTGAAAATGGATATTGTGGCTCCGGTTGGAGTGTATAATCCTCACAGCAAAACACAAAAATACAAACTCACACAAAAAGGAATACAATTACAAAAATCTTTGAAGAACAATTAAAAAAAAAATGCTAGATACACAAACAAAAAAAAGAATTGACGATTGCAGAGATATTCTGGTGGGAAAACTGCCCGACCCAAAAGCACAAATTGAACAAATTACAATTGGACTGATATACAAGTTCATGGACGACATGGACAAGGAAGCAATCGAATTGGGAGGACAGGCCAAATTCTTTTCGGCTGATTATGAAAAATATGCATGGGATAAACTGTTTAATGCAAAAGTCACCGCGGCCCAAATGCTGAAACTCTATTCGGAGGCCATTGAAAGCATGGAGAAAAATCCAAACATTCCGCAACTGTTTCGAGATATCTTTAACAATGCATATTTGCCCTACCGCGACCCTGAAACATTGAAACTGTTTCTAAAAACAATTGGAGAATTTGAATACACACACAGCGAAAAACTGGGCGATGCATTTGAATATCTGCTGTCGGTGATGGGATCGCAGGGCGATGCAGGGCAGTTTCGCACACCCCGGCATATTATTGATTTTTTGGTGGCAATTGTTGATCCCGACAAAGGACAAAGTATTCTCGACCCTGCGTGTGGCACAGCGGGGTTTCTGATTTCTGCCTACAAGCATATTTTGCTCAAATATACCAAAGCCAACAAAGAAGGATTGAATATATACGAGTATAACAAACTTGAAAAAAAACCTTTCAATAATTTGGGCGACCAGCTCACACCCGACGACAGCAAAAAACTGGTGCAAAATTTTGCAGGATATGATATTTCGCCCGACATGGTGAGATTGAGCCTGGTGAATTTGTATTTGCACGGATTCAATACGCCAAATATTCACGAATATGACACCCTGAGCAGCGAAGAAAGATGGAACGACAGCTTTGATGTGGTGTTGGCAAATCCGCCATTTATGAGTCCAAAAGGTGGTATCAGACCGCACAAAAAATTTACCATCAGCAGCAACCGAAGCGAAGTGCTGTTTGTTGACTACATTGCCGAACACCTAAATCTCAACGGAAAGGCAGGAATCATTGTGCCCGAAGGCATTATTTTTCAGAGCGGTAGGGCCTACAAAGACCTGCGCAAAATGCTGGTGAAAAACCACCTGTATGCTGTGGTGAGTTTGCCGGCAGGAGTGTTTAATCCATACAGCGGAGTGAAAACATCCATTTTGCTCATGGACAGGGAAATTGCAAAACAAAGCGACGACATTTTGTTTGTGAAAATTGACAACGACGGCTACAATTTGGGGGCACAGCGAACTGCGGTGAAGGGCGGACAGCTGGAAAAAGCGATACAACTTGTACGTAGGTTTGTTGAAACTGGCGAATTTGAAGAAACCACAATTGCCCACCTTGTAGCCAAAGCCGAAATAGCGAAGAACGGAGAGTATAATTTGAGTGGGGAGAGATATAAGACCCAAATATTAATAAATTCAGATTTTCCAATTGTAGAGCTAAAAGAAGTTGCAGATGTGATATCTGGACAATCACCAAGTAGTGAATTTTATAATGATGAAAAAAACGGCTTGCCATTTTACCAGGGCAAAACTGAATTTGGAGAACATTACATTGGTAATCCAACAAAGTGGACAACTTCTATAACCAAAGAAGCATTTGAAAATGACATTTTGATGTCAGTTCGTGCACCTGTGGGACCTGTAAATTATGCTACGCAAACTATTTGTATTGGTAGAGGTTTAGCTGCGATTAGAGTAAAAAATTCAATCAAGAAGGAATTTTTATTTTATCTTCTAAAATCACAGGAATCAAGTATTAAAGGAAATGGCGGTGCTGTTTTTGATAGCATTTCTAGAAATCAAATTGAAGCTATTAAAATCCCTCTTCCTCCTCTTTCCATACAGGAGAAGATTGTGGCTGAAATAGAGGGTTATCAAAAAATCATAGATGGCGCCAGGGCTGTTGTGGCCAACTACAAGCCCAAGATAGACATTGACGCGAGTTGGGCGATGGTGGAGTTGGGGGAGGTTTGTGTGGTTAAATCTGGAGGAACGCCAAGTAGACAAATAGAATCCTATTGGAATGGAAATATTCCTTGGGTAGGCTCAACAGTATGTAAAGATAATTATGTGAATTCAGCTGAAGAGTTTATAACAGAAGACGGACTTAAAAATTCATCAGCAAAACTATTCGAAAAAGGCACAACATTAATTGCTCTTGTAGGTGCCACAATCGGAAAAACAGGATTCTTAACTTTTAAAACCACTACAAATCAGAACATAGTTGGATTAATTCCAAAAGATGAAAATCATTTAGATAAGAAGTATTTATACTTTGCATGTCAATCTATTTACCCCAATTTCATGCGTTTGGGTGAGGGTAAGTTTAGAATGGCAACCCTTAGCTTTGTTCGTGAGCAGAAAATTGCTCTTCCCGATATCGACACCCAGCGTCAAATTGTATCACAAATTGAGCAGGAGCAGGAGTTGGTGAATTCATCCAGGCAGTTGATTGAGATTTTTGAGCAGAAGATTAAGGACAGAATTGCGAGAGTGTGGGGCGCACCAGCGGCGGTTGGCACAGCAGCAACCCAATCGCAAATCATGAAAGACATGAGTTTTGCCGCAGAAGAAGAGGGGGAGTATGGGGAAAATAAAAGTTAAGAATGGTTTGGAGGAAAATCATTTTAGATGAAAAAAAAGGATGTTTAATTGTCACATCGTGATAAATGAAAAATTTATATTTTTGTGGGAGAAATAAAATTACCAAGAGGTTGGGTTATCGAAATAGCAGTTATTTGAGTTTTCTTACTTTTGGTGAGGATATAAATGAGTTAGCCATCATGGTTAGCGACACAAAGTAAACCTTAAAGATTATGGAAGAAATAGTATCAGATTATGAATATTTTTCTAACAAAAGGTCGGATAGAGTTTATTTGAGCAAATCTCTTTCCGCTAAACTTTTTCTCAGAGACGATAAAGGGGAAGTAAAAGAGATAGTTAGACCATTCAGAATTGTATCAAAAGTAATTGACTGCCAAGAAGACCACAAATTCCTTTAGATTTGCAAAATAAAAATTATAAATGTTATTATGTTGTTA
>CAZGIW010000161.1:0-3266 GCA_964526285.1 uncultured Bacteroidales bacterium
ACCACTTTCAATATATTCTTCAATTTTCTCAGGATCAATAACTCCGCAATTGCGTAACGCAATTTTCACCTGACGTTTGAAAAAGTTTTCATCTGCAGTTTCATAAAGATCACATTTTACAATATAGTCCCTTATCGGTTCCTGAAGCTTCACATGTTTGGTATATATTTCCAAAGCTTTTTCCTCATCTACACCACCATACAGATATGATCCGGTATCATCAATGACCTCAATGAGAGGTTCACGAAAACACATCCCGACACATCCTGTTTGCTTTAGTTCAAAATCAGCATTTTCATTTTTCAGAATTCCGCTGAGAGTTTCATAAACTTTGCCGGCACCTGCTGCTATTCCGCAACTGGCATATCCGACCAGAATTTTTGTTGTACCCATTGTTTTTGGTATTACTAATATTATTAATTGTTTTCTTTTGTACGTATGTCTTTGATGATTTTGGCACAGGATGATGCTGTGAGCTTGCCGAAAGTTTCATCACCAATCATTAAAACAGGAGCAAGAGAACAACACCCGAGACAAGCAACAGATTCAAGAGTGAACAAACCATCAGAAGTTGTTTCACCATCCTTTACATCAAGAACTTCTTCCAATGCTTCGGTGATAGCATTGGCATTTTGAACGTGGCATGCTGTTCCGTGGCACACTTTTATAATGTGTTTGCCTACCGGTGAAAATCTAAACTGTGCATAAAAAGTAGCCACTCCAAACATATCACTAAGTGGTATGTCCAAATCTTCGGCAGTATTCCTCAGAACATTTGTGGGCAAATAGCCAAACACCTCCTGAATAGACTGTAATACAGGAATCGTTGCACCTTTTTTTCCTTTATATTTCAGGACTTTATCTTTAACTAACTGATAGTCCTCAACAACCTGCTGATTGTCTTTAACTTTTGCAATTCTTTCTACTCTCATAGTAATTGATTTTTTTTACGAAAGCGAAAATATGTTTTTTTTTATCGCAAATATAAAATTTGAGTAATTTTAATTTAAAACGAATTAAAATAAAAATAATTAATTCATTAATTATTAGATTGTTACACGAAATCTATCCGAAATATTACTATGAATTTTTACGTGAATTACTGACAACTGGTATCAAGAGGAAGAATGGCGATGAGAGTTAACTCAACTTACAATTTGTATAGTTTTTCGATTTTTTCGATGAGATCGGGCAGTCTTTTCATGATTGCAATTTCTTTCATTTTGTCAACAGCTTCCCGAACAGGGCTACCGAAATAGGTTTTCCCTCCTTCAATGGATTTTGCAACGCCGCTTTGACCAAGCACAACAGCTCCCTTGCCGATAGTGAGGTCTTTCTGCACACCAACCTGACCCCAAAGGATCACATCATCTTCAATATTAACCACACCTGCAATACCGACCTGAGATGAAATGAGGCAATTCTTTCCGATGATCGTATCGTGACCAACCTGAATATGATTGTCTAGTTTTGAGCCTTTTCCAATGATGGTATCACTACTTACTCCTCTGTCAATAGTACAGCATGAACCGATTTCCACATTATCTTCTATAACAACTCTGCCACATCCTTCCAGTTTATCATAATAATCAGGACGACGTTTGAAGTAGAATGCTTCTCCTCCGATTACTGTATTTGGGCTGATGATTACGTTGTCACCGATAATTGAATAATCGTTAATACTCACATGAGAATGGATTATACAATTTTTTCCAATTTTCACATAATTACCAACAAAAACAAAGGGCTGAATAATGGTGCCTTCTCCGATTTGAGCTGTTGGTGAAATTGCAGCTGTTGAAGGGATAAAAGGGCTGAAATGCTTCACCAGTTTCACATAATCCCGAAAAGGGTCATCAGAAAAAATCAGAGCTTTTCCTTCTGGACACTCTGTGTCTTTCTGATTGATGATGATTGTTGTAGCCAGGGATTCAAGGGCAGCCTTGTAATATTTGTGATGATCAACAAATGTGATATCACCCGGTTCAACTCTATGAATCTCGTTAATACCAGTTACTTTGTGAGCATCATCTCCGATAAAATCATTATTCCCGATGATATCAGCAATTTCTTTCAGTGTAAATTCTTTTTCAAAACGCATTTGTCAGAGATATTAGTCTTTAACTCTTTCTGAATATTCACCAGATCTGGTATCCACTCTGATTTTTTCTCCTTCAGAAACAAACAAAGGGATATTGACCTGAGCACCGGTTTCAACCGTTGCTGGTTTAAGTGTATTTGTGGCTGTATCCCCTTTAATTCCAGGTTCTGTATAGGTAATAACCAAATCAACAAAGGGGGGCAAATCACATGTTAATGGAGTTTCAGTATCTGCATGATAGACTATTTCCACTTCTTGTGATTCTTTTAAAAACTGAGGAGCATTGATAATTTCTTCAGGAATACTCACCTGCTCGAAAGTATTTACATGCATAAAATTATAACCACTGTCATCTTTATATAAATACTGGTATGGTCGTCGTTCAACACGCTGAATATTGATTTTTGAGCCTGAAGAAAAAGTATTGTTCAATACTTTTCCGGTTTTCAAATTTTTCATTTTTGTACGAACAAAGGCTGCTCCCTTTCCGGGCTTAACGTGCTGAAATTCAGTAATAATAAACAAATCTCCGTTAAATTCAATGCACAATCCGTTTCTGATGTCTGCTGTTGTGGCCATTATTTTTTCTGATTTTGCCTGCAAAGTTATATAAAAAAAATTTACTTGAACAATTTAAGTTATTAACACATTTTCACTGAATGAAAAGAACTGACAATCAGGATAAAAACTACGCTTTATGCGAAAACCTCTTCCATTCTGAACAAGGCAGAAATAAAAAAAATCATGCTCGTAAGGGTTTCTTTAAAAGGATTTTCGCTTTAAACAACCAATTTGCGAAGCCCACTCAAACACTTCATCATTCATTATTCATCATTCTTTATTCAATCTTCTTCAAGAGAATCCGCTAGCGATTTTTGGATTTTTTTTCGCGGTTTGACCCCAGTCCTCCTCTGTCGGACAGAGGCTGTCTCAAAACGCTCATTTTTTGATTTTCACCGACTTATTTGCCCCAACTTTAGGGAGTAAGTCGCTGAAAATCAGCGCACACCCTAAAGTTGGGGCAATAATAATTTCCGGTAGATGTTGGTTTTGAGACAGCCTCTTTGGTCTTCACGCATAAAAACCAAAAATCGCATGTCAAAGAAAAACCAGGCTTTCAGCCTGACAACTTCAATATTCAACATTCATTATTCGATATTCCCCA
>CAZGIW010000162.1:0-3246 GCA_964526285.1 uncultured Bacteroidales bacterium
ACGAAACGTTGATGGTTACTTGTGCTGTATTACTACAGTTGTTTGCATCTGTTCCGGTCACATACCATGTGGTCGTGGTTGTTGGAGAAACCACATGCGACGAACCGCTTCCTGATGGGCTCCACACATATGAATTGCCACCACCTGCAGTGAGCGTCACATCTTCACCTTCACAAATTGCTGTGGAAGAAGCATTGAGTGTAACTGTGGGAAGTGCATGCACTGTGATTTGAGTTGTGGCTGTATCACCGCATGGGCCGGAAATACCGTAAGTGATTGTATGTGTTCCTGGTCCTGCTGTTGCGGGATTAAATGTTCCGTTGGTGGTATTTGTAATCCCTGTGCCGCTCCATGTGCCGCCGGCATCGGCTGCTGTGAAATTGAAGGGAGCTGCATTGGCACAAACGGGAGAAACGGGAGTGATGGTTGCGTCAAAGTCTGGAGATACTGTGATTGTAACCTGTGCTGTATTACTACAGTTGTTTCCGTCTGTTCCTGTTATATACCATGTAGTTGTGGTTGTTGGAGAAACTAAATGCGAAGTCCCACTTCCTGATGGGCTCCACACATATGAATTGCCTCCGCCTGCAGTGAGAGTAACATCTTCACCTTCGCAGATGGCTGTGGAAGAAGCATTGAGGGTCACTGTGGGAAGTGCATGCACTGTGATTTGAGTTGTGGCTGTGTCGCCGCATGGGCCGGAAATTCCGTAAGTGATTGTATGTGTACCTGGTCCTGCTGTTGCGGGATTAAATGTTCCGTTGGTGGCATTTGTAATCCCTGTGCCGCTCCATGTGCCGCCGGGGTCGGCTGCTGTGAAATTGAAGGGTGCAGCATTGGCACAAACGGGCGAAACGGGATTTATTGTTGCATCAGGGGAAGGTGTCCCAAATCTTGTTAACAAACCAGACCCATTATCTGTAGTTGTGTGAACAGAATTTTGATATGATGAAGCAGTAGGTTGTTCCCAGGGGGGATCTGTTGCTGCAGCATTATACTTCTGCCAGTTTGATGTCATGTATAACTGATAACCGCAAGCATCTGAGGTCAATGCACAATCACCAAGCATATTTCTGTCTGTTGTTCCTGCATAATAGGTTGACCAGTCAAGACTTAAGTTTGAATCAAATTCGGAAATATAAACACCCATATAAACGAGCAAAGGAGCATTGTAATCACCTGCCCGAGGTTGCAATGGGAAGGTACCTCCTGCACCTCCGCCGTCAGTTGCTACGTATATAAGATGGTCATCTTCATTAACTCCCACCCATGAACTCATATTCATGCCAAAGCCAAGGCCATATGTTCCGAAATATGTAGACCAAGTGAGCACTCCAGCAGAATTGAAACGTGCAAGAAAAGGATTCATATCAGAGCCTGCACTTGTAAATGTGCCATCAAAATAAGCACCACCCCCGGGGTTAAATACTGGCAAATCAGTACTTCGGGTTTCTCCGCAAATGTAAATATTGTTGTTTGAATCTGTTGTTATTCTGGATTGCTGCATGTTTTCACTGAGATTGCCGCCAAATGCTGTTCCCCACACCATGGCTCCCAACGTATTAAACCTGTAAATCAAGGCATCATATCTGTCTGTTGCTCCGCCGCCGGGGCCACCAACTCCTAAAACATTATCATAATGTGCCCCACCTCCGGGATTATAGGTAATAATTCCTACACCATAATAATTATCACCATGTGCCAGTATATTAACAAAATTATCACTTCCGCATTTAATATCATTTGGATATTCACTGCTGTTTCCACCCAAATTTGTTGCCCAGATTCTGGTGGTTGCTGAATTAAACTTAATAATAAACAAATCCATTGATTTTGAAGAACCACCTTGGTTCATGGAAACAGTGGCCTGATTGTATGCTCCTGCAAGCGCAAGGACTGGAGGGTCATTATACTGAGCTCTTCCTAAAATGTAAATATTATTGTTTAAATCAATATCCAAGGTAGGATAATGTACATAATCATAATAGGTTGCCCATTGTCGAACACCTGAAGAATTGAACTTCATTATAAATGTGCCTCCACCATACGTTCCGGCATTATAAGTGTTGTCAAAATATCCGCCGGCATTTTGGGTTGGGATGTTTGTGCTTTCTGTATGCCCCACAACCACGATATTGCCACTATAATCAACTCTCACTCTTGGAGAGTGATCATAACCGGTGCCTCCGTAATATGTTGACCAAATCCTGACTCCATCACTGTCAAACTTCAATATTCTGTAATCCCCGCTGCCTGCTCCCAGATTCTGAAAATAAGCACCAGCTCCAGGATCAAGTGTTGGATAATTATTGCTAAATCCATAAGAAACAATAACCGTCTGGTTCCCTTTTACATCAATGGAGCTATTATATCCATTCCAGAAACTGTCATCATAATATGTCGTCCATGTAATCATTGGGTCAATTGTGAGCTCCTTTGTGTTATCATAATCACATGTGAAACTTACAAGATTGTCTGTTATCAAATAATGAACATCTTTTTGTTCTTGAACGCCTTCAGAGTCAACAGTAAAACTCATTGGAATAGTTTCCACTATCTCTCCAACTGGAGTGTCAATTATAATCTGATTATTTTTTAAATTAATTTGTCCACCTGTATGAAACCGAAGCCCGATAGCAGAAATATCTCTGCCTTCTTCAATAATAATATCGTATTTAATGGAGCCTTCATTCATATAAAACTCAAAATGAATACCTTCATATACATTTTCATATCTCACTTTTTCAAACATTCTGACATCAAAAATGCCATCAGGACAATGTGCATAATAGAAATTTGAAACAAATCCATCAGTGCCCTTTCCTACAATTTTTGTCATTTTAGAAGGATTTTCAAAATCCACATCCAACCTGTAATAAAATGTTTCTTTCTGCCCATACTCGTGCATGGCTTCTGTAATCTGATCAGGAAGCAACAGAAAAGCATCAAAAACTTCCTCCCGTTGTTTGAAAATGTATGTTATCCCATCCTGACGAAAATAAACATCAAGAGCATCTGACTGAAAATAATACAGCAACTCAATCCTTGGATTCCCGTCAAAATCAACAATTTGTCCCTTATTTTCATAAAAGACAGGACTCAAAGCTTCGTTTGCAAAAAAAGAATTTGCAACTAATGCAAAGAGAACAACTAAAATGGGCTTTTTCATAATGGTTTAATTTTGTTTTTATCTCACCAAAGTCACATCACCATACAAATTTACCTCCTCATCATTTACAAGTGTTG
>CAZGIW010000163.1:0-3205 GCA_964526285.1 uncultured Bacteroidales bacterium
ACTTGTCCAACGGAATAGCTCGCTGAGCCTCCGCTGCCCGATGCATCTCCGCCTGTGGCGTTAACGCTTTCCTGTGCCTGTAGTCCAGAGGAAATCATACCGGTGATGAGCAGGCTGCATAAAATTTTGATGGTGTTTTTCATAAAATATAGTATTTGTGTTTAGTTAAGATGATATAAGATGATAAATAATAAGCTATAAGTAAAACGTAACGCAATTGATAACATATAAAAAATCAGATGATATTTGTTTTTAATAGAGACATACAGTGTTTATAGCCAACAAAAATAAATAAATAAATTTAATTTGCAAGATATGGTTTTCAAAAAAAAAAGTTACTGCTCAGCGTCTTTCTATTTAAGCCACTACCAAACCATTGGCTTCCCGATGGAAGTGACTTATAAAGGGGTACTGAGCAGTTATACAAATAAACGAGCGTCACAATGGGAGGTGATGAATATTGAGTGCCAAAAAGTACAAAAACTTATCTTTATTATCTCAATTTTTTTTTCATAAATGGACGTGACATTTGTTTTTCAATATATCTGAACTATTTTTTTTTTATAGCTTCTCTGTTGCCATCATGTAATAATGAAGATTGTCAGTAATCTGATGGGAAATTAAAACTGAAAACTCATCGTAATTATTGACAAAAAGATTGTCGTCTTCTTTGGGAATTTTTTTAACGTCTGTTTTGAAATCATCAGGCGATTTTTCCTGCAAAACACAACGAATCATTGCTTCATCAGAGAGGTATGTTTGTTTTATGCTGTATAAGTTATTCCCGTTATAGCGATTTTCAACAATATAGAATACATGGGTGTTCTGAAAATAATAAATGGTTTCAATTTGAAGATCAGAATCAGGGTCATTTGATAATACAATGAGTTTAATCATTT
Source organism: uncultured Bacteroidales bacterium (assembly GCA_964526285.1). Classification (GTDB taxonomy): domain Bacteria; phylum Bacteroidota; class Bacteroidia; order Bacteroidales; family DTU049; genus CAYMAZ01. The sequence goes on from CAZGIW010000163.1 coordinate 900, forward strand.
CCCTGCCATCATATAATGCTTGAAAATTTTTAGTGTATTCAATTGAATGTTCTTCATATGTGAACACACGTTCTTCCTTTCTGTATGCGTCAGATGAAGATTCAATACCATCTCTTTTATGGTGAATTTCTTGAATTTTTTGATCTTGAATGGTATCATTATTCCCATAGTCTGAAATCTGCTCGTCAGCAGAATTATTTTCAGGAATTTTGGTCGTGTTATGATTGTTTTTGCAACCACAGATTGAAATCACAATAAAAACAAGGATAGTTAAGAACAAATTGGTTTTCATATTTATTATTGTTAGGAAATTTCTTCAATCATTTTTGACTTCACTTTCAGGATGTATTCTATCCACATTTTTCCTGCATCTGTTATTTTTTTTCTTCCTTTCTCAGTCTGAAAGTATTTTTGAATATTAACTTCAACTTCAGTCATGTTTTTAAATTCTGATTTAGTTTCTGTTTTGTTGAAAAGATAACTGGAAACAGATTCAAACTTCAAATCAGGATCTGTAATCGGGGCACAGTAAAAATCGTTAGTAAATACAAACTTTACATCTGCTATGTATAAATTATTTAATGTATCGTCAGTAAACAAATTTTTCAGTAATTCCCTCATTGCCTCTGAATCACCATAACAAATAAAACAATTTGCAGATTCTAATAATTCAACAAAACATTGTTTCAATTGCACATAATAATTTGAATTTTCTTCAAAAAAATAATGTCGTATGCCTGAAATATAATGTTTGTCACATTGTGCGGCAGAGATTTCCAATGGAGTCCACTGAAAAGGTTTATGACCCTCAATAGTTGGCACAGCCGGAGAATGTGCAAAAATTTTCAGTATGCTCACATTTTTATCACAATCACTGAAGAATGAGAGAATTTTTTCTTTATCGGCATAGGTTTCATTATGAAGAATTGCAGAAATTCTTTGTTTCAGCTTTATGTCATGAACAAAAGGAATTGCAGAGTGTAAATCAGATTTTCCTTCCTGAAGAAGTTTAAATTTAAAATCGTCGGGAAAACCGGAAACCTGAAATACTGAAGGCTGTATAATGTGTTTCCAGCAATGTCCCTGAAAATCACAAACATATGGAGAATTACAGTGTTTGCCTATGCTTATTTGTGGTGACTTTAAGGCTTTTTCAGTTTCACGCATTTTTTCAATTAATGGCTCCAGCAGCCCTATTCTTTTTTCGATTTCTTCATCCACATTGATAATGCTGAACAATTTGTTATAGTCAGTTTTGTATCCATGTTCATATTCACTGTTGAGATGAATGATGTGATAGTTTACATCATTCAGTCCGAATGTTTTTATTACATATGCCTGAAATGTGATGTCCCACAAATAGGTATCTGATATTGTCAGCGAACTCTTCACTTCATAAGCATTCCAACAGCCATTGCCGAATGTTAGGATATCCATAATAGCGATCAGCTCATCATTGATAAAAGGGACTTCATACATTACTGGCGATTTTGAGGCAATGTGTTTGTTCACAAGTTCAATGTTCTTCTGATATGCTTTTGGATTAGACGAGGCAAGTTTTATTCCTCCCGGAAACAAATTCCATGCAAGCTCGCCAACCTCATGACCCCTTTTAAATTTTGCACGGGTTTCTGCACTTAGGGCGTCTCTCAGAAAAGGCCTCTTCTTGTGCAAATAAAGTGACTTTAAGCATTGCAATCCACGAATGAAAGAGGATTTTGAAATCATTAAAAAAATGGAATAGCAGGTTAAATATTTTTTTACAAATATAATAAAAAATGGTTCTGCCACGAATTTAGTGGTAAAATCTTGATTAAATAAATAATCTGTAACTGCTCAGCACTATTTTTATAAGCCACTCCCATCGGGATTCCTTAGGAAGAATGCATAAATAAATCACGAATAATTCCGACTTTAAAACCTTATTACCATAGTAACACCTAAAATATAAACAAACATTGACCTTATTAGCTTATTGTGTTTATTCCGGAACTATTGCTGTGTTTGGGTATAGATGCGATTAATATAAAAGAGAAAATAGCAAATAGAAAATATTAAATATTTATAATACGCTAAAGTATAGTGTTCACGTGGTTCTTCGCACAAAATCCGATTGCTTCGTTCTCTGACTTTGTTCCCCGACTTTGTTCCCCGACTTTGTTCCCCGAAATTCACTGAAAGTGAATGAAGGAGGAAAATTCACTGAAAGTGAATGAAGGAGGAAAATTCACTGAAAGTGAATGAAGGAGGAAAATTCACTGAAAGTGAATGAAGGAGGAAAATTCACTGAAAGTGAATGAAGGAGG
>CAZGIW010000164.1:0-3197 GCA_964526285.1 uncultured Bacteroidales bacterium
GAAACCCCGCCCGATGCCGAAATTGTTGCGCTGTTTCCTGAACAAATTGTTTGATCTGGGCCGGCAGTGGCAACAGGATTGCTGATTTGAACAGTGATTGAGGCAGTACCAAAGCAATAATCATCAGCAACCGTGACAGTGTAAGTTGTTGTTGTTGTTGGACTGACATTGATTGTTGAAGTTGTTTCTCCGGTATTCCATAAATAATACAAACCACCTGAAACACTGAGGTCAATACTTCCACCTTGACAGATCACCGTATCAGGAGTATGTGTAAATACCGGTTGGTTGTGAACATTTACAAGTATGCTGTCAACAGCGATGCAAACCCCCTCTGTGATTGTAACATAATAATATTGAGTAGTTGAAGGACTGACATTGATAAAATCAGAAGTTTCACCACCGTTCCAGAGCCATGCAGTACCGCCAGTAACACCAATTGTGACATTTTGCCCAAGACAGATATCTGTTTCAGGTGTAATTGAATACACCAGTTCTTCCACTTCAATCAAAACCTGAGCTGAGGCAGTACATCCGTATATGTCGGTTACTGTAACTTCATATGATTGAGAGGCAGAAGGAGATACAGAAATTGTTGGTGCTGTTTCACCTGTGCTCCAAAGATAAGAAACCCCGCCCGATGCCGAAATTGTTGCGCTGTTTCCTGAACAAATTGTTTGATTTGGGCCGGCAGTGGCAACAGGATTGCTGATGTCAATAAGCACTCCTGCAGATGCTGAACAATTGTTTTCAGTTACTGTAACAGAATAATATGTTTGTATTAAAGGTGAAACAAGAATAGAAGAAGTTGTGTCGCCTGTATTCCAAAGATAAAATGTTCCTCCGGAAGCTTCCAGTAATACAACATCTCCTTCGCAAACGGTTTGGTCGGGGCTAATTGTGATTACAGGTAAAGGATTGACATTCACAATTACACTATCGTAGCTCTCGCAGCCATTATCTGCAACAGTAAGATAATATGTTTGAGTTGTTGCCGGTGTTACAAAAATTGATGCATCAGTTTGACCTGTACTCCATAAATAGTTGCCACCACCATTGGCATTCAGCGAAGCTGATTCACCTTCGCAGATTGTAACGTCGCTGCCGGCATCTGCAACAGGGTATTGGTGAATAAAAATCACAATGTTATCAGCAGCATTCCCGCAAGGAAATTCACCAATTGCAGTTATGGTTAACAATACACTGCCGTTAGCAACATCAAATGGGCCTGGAGTATATTCAGGATTCAGAATAAAAGGGTTATTAAATGATCCATCACCAGGTGTGCTCCAGATAATCCCTGTGTAATTCGATGCATTTGCCTCATTCAGCAGCACTGTTGTGCCTTCACAAATATGTAAATCATTTCCAGCAAAAACAACAGGGGGTTGAATCACTTCTATTAGAATTTCTTTCATTTTGGAACAACCTGATGTAAGTCCCACAACAGTGAATAATTCCGTTACAGAAGGAGAAACTGTAATATTTGAACCCATTCCGATTAAATCATCCAATTCATTAAACCAAAGAATGGTATTAGCACCACTTGCCCATAAATTAACATTATCACCTGAGCAAATTGTTGTGTCATTGGAAGCCACAAGATTTGGTAATGGTTTTACGTTTATCTGAATTGAGTCTGAGGCTGTATCAGAGACATCGTCAGTAACAGTTATTGTTAAATAGTATGTTCCAGGTACTGAAGTTAAAAAAATCACAACAGGCTGAGTTGTTGAGTTTAAACAAGATGTATTTCCAGTCCATAAGTAAGTATATGGAGCAACTCCTCCTGATACCTGTGCAAACAAGAATAACTCTTCACCAGCACATATATCTATTGGGCCATCAGGACTTATAGTTACATCTAAATTTTGAGAGAATCCTGAGACATGAATTATAATACTCATTATAATAAGTCTCACAACTGATAATATAAATCTTTTCATAAGCTTGGAATTTGGGGACTAAAGTACATTATTGAAAAGATTAATGACAGCGTAGAAAAATGCATTTTTAGCAGGTGTTTTTACCTGATTTCAAGCCAAGTATAAATTATTGTTAAAATTTTACAAAATCAGTAGAATTGCCTGTTACATATTTGCTTCAGTATATTATATTTGTATTTAGGAGATTAAAAAAAAAAATTGCAATAAAAATTGGGTTTCATTATTGTCATTTGTAGAAATAATATCTCAAATAACTAACAGGGGAATTAAGGCAATGAATAATGATCGACAATTTATCCAAAGAAAGTTTGAAAAGAGCAAGCTTCTACGAGTAAGTACAGATTTAGCTGAAAATATCAGAGTTTCACAAAAGTTACACGAAGATATTGGATCTATGTTGGCTGCCTTGAAAATCTATGCAAGAATTATTCAGAAAGACAACAAAAACAATATCGAAACACATGCTAAGTGGAATGAACTGAATTTGCTAATTGATAAAATATTAGAAAATGTACAGCAACTTGCAACAGATATTTTTCCATATTTACTTGAAAAATCTGGATTGATAAATGCATTGGAACATCGAATTAATAATATTGAAAAAAATATTATCTTTTCTCACAATGTTCAAAGGAAGCTCATATTAAATAAAGAAGTAATGGTGTATAAAATAATAAACAGTCTTTTTGAAATATCTAAAGATTATTATTTGTGTACAATTATAAATTTAAGTTTAAATCAAAGTGGCAATAAATTAAACATTGATTACTTTGATAATGGGCCTTCTTTATATGAATTGAAAAAAAGTAACAAAGCTGACTACAAATTAATTGTAACATCACTTAAAGAAATTGAAGAAAGAGTAAATATTCTTAATGGAAATCAGTTTTTTCTTTTATGTCAAAAAAATAGTTTACATTTGAAGATGGAAATTCCAATATAAATTTTTAGTTAAAAAAAAATTAAATAAATAATTATGATACATATTGCAATAGTAGATGACCATACCATATTCAGAGAAGGATTAAGACTTCTGATGACTACAATCAGTGACATTGATGTTATTGGAGAAGCCCAAAACGGAATAGAGTTTTTGGAATTGATGGAGAAACAAATTCCTGATGTTGTTCTTATGGATATTAATATGCCAAAAATGGATGGCATTGATGCAACAAGAGCTGCCATAGAGAAATATCCAGAGATTAATATATTGATTTTATCAATGTACGGAGATGAAATTTATCTTGAAAA
>CAZGIW010000165.1:0-3102 GCA_964526285.1 uncultured Bacteroidales bacterium
GTGATTGTGTATGTTCCGGGACCTGCTGTCGAGGGATTAAATGTTCCGTTGGTGGCATTTGTAATACCTGTGCCGCTCCATGTGCCGCCGGGGTCGGCTGCTGTGAAATTGAATGGTGCAGCATTGGCACAAACGGGAGAAACGGGATTGATGGTTGCATCAAAGCCTTGAGATACTGTGATTGTAACCTGTGCTGTATTACTACAGTTGTTTGCATCTGTTCCGGTCACATTCCATGTGGTTGTGGTTGTTGGAGAAACCACATGCGAAGTCCCACTTCCTGATGGGCTCCACACATATGAATTGCCACCACCTGCGGTGAGAGTAACATCTTCGCCTTCACAAATTGCTGTTGATGAAGCATTGAGTGTCACTGTGGGAAGTGCATGCACTGTGATTTGAGTTGTGGCTGTATCACCGCATGGGCCGGAAATACCGTAAGTGATTGTATGTGTACCTGGTCCTGCTGTTGCGGGATTAAATGTTCCGTTGGTGGCATTTGTAATCCCTGTGCCGCTCCATGTGCCGCCGGGGTCGGCTGCTGTGAAATTGAAAGGGGCTGCATTGGCACAAACGGGAGAAACGGGATTGATGGTGGCGTCAAGATTTCCTGAGCCTTCTGTAAAGTAATATATTACATTACAATTTGTAGTTGAAGAAGTGCTTTCATAAAATGCTCCACCACCGGGATTTACAGTTGGAAAGTTGATGCTGTTGCTGTGTCCAAAAGCAACAACTACTGTTTCACAACCGTCAGAGTACACAAGACCTTTTCCGCTATATAGAGATTCTTCTCCACTTCCGCCGTAATAAGTAGCCCATTCTCTGACACCATCATTCGTAAATTTCATAAAAGCAGCATCACCTTGCCCATTACGGGTTCCGCTAAAATAAGAACCTGGTTCATTTTGAGTAGGAAAAACAGGACTTTGAGTATATCCTGAAACAAAAATTTTATTATCATGACTTGCGCCAATACCTGTAAGCGTTGTAGTAGCATCATATGTTGAAGCTCCACTTGTGTATGTGCCGCCTCCGCCGTAATAGGTAGCCCATTGCCTCACGCCAGTTGGAGAAAATTTTAGAATTGCACCATCATTGGCTGTTCCTGCAGCAGCTTTTGTGCTTTGAAAATAAGCGCCACCACCTGGGTCAAAACATGGAAAGTCTGTTGAGCGGATAAACCTGCATACGATTAGGATGTTATCAGAATTATCTGAAGTTATCATTGAAGGAATGTCTTGTCCGCTGCCACCATAATATGATGACCAAACAGGCTGCAAACTTGAGTTAAATTTTGTAATCATCAGGTCTTGATCTCCGGCATTTGTTGTTTGATAATATGCGCCACCACCGGGATTGAGTAAGAGATGTTTCTGATTTCCTGAAGAATATGTTTCTCTACCAACAAAAAGCAAATTCCCCGAATTATCAACATGCAGGTCAACACCCTGTGACCAAGCTGTTAAGGCAGGATTACCTCCATTAAAATACGTACACCATTCAAGCACCCCTAAATTATTGAACCGACCAATAAATGCATCCTGTCCACCAATGTATGTGGAGTTATTGTAGGCTCCGGCAAGTGTTCTTAATGGGATATCATTACTATTTGACCTATAGGTTTGCCCGGTAATATATAATTTTGAATCTCTTGCAACCAAGCCATTAATTCTAGTTCCGGAAGAATTGGTGTTTGCATTTTCATGTTGAAACATGGTTGCCCATATTCTGACTCCATTAACATCAAATTTCAAAATAAATGATGTTTCTCCATGGATTTTTGACTGACTCTGATAAAAAGCACCCCCTCCTGGATTAAGTGTCGGAAAACTTGTTGTGCCCGATTCAACATGACCTCCAACAAATATATTATCATTTTCATCAATGGCAAGAGCTTTTCCATAATCTGTATGACCTGCCAGATAATCAGAGTTGCTGCCTCCATAATATGTTGCCCATATAAGCTGATGTGCTGCATTAAACTTCACAATTACCAAATCTACACTTCCGTCTCTTGTGGGGTCAATCCATGCACCAGCTCCGGGGTTTACTATTGTATAATTTGCTGAATATGTGTAACCTGCGTTAATGAGACTGCCGTTACTGTCAATAACAGGCATTGTCCATGTGTCACTACTTTGCCCATTGCTATAATATGTGGCCCATTCAACTATTGGGTCAATAATAATAGTGCTGTTTGGACTATAATCTTCCAAGTCAAATGATAGAATATCATTGTTAATTACAAATCTGCTCTCAATAGTTCTATTGCTTTCCTCTTCATAAGTATATGGTGCTGACTCAATCAGATTACCCAGTTCTGTTAGAATATTTATTGAGCCATCTCCGTATTCAGAAATTTCATCATGCCCAACATATCTTAACTGAATTTCTTTCGGATCTCCTCCCGGATGAATAACAAAATCATACTTCAGTCTGCCATCTTCTGAATAGAAAACAAGGTCAATATTGTTGTAAATATTTCTATAAACCACAGAATAATACTCTTTTACCCCCAGAATGCCATCAGGACAATGTGAAAGATAAAAATTTCTGTTAGTAAGAGCTTCATTTATTCCGTAAACCTCCACTTGCGAATTTGAGCCAATAAATTCAATGTCAATTCTAAAAAGATACATCTTGTCCAATATCAAACCGTGATTACCCTGAGATAATTCGTGGAGTTCCTGCTCGGTGAGTTCATCTTCTGTCTTTGTCTCAAATTTTAAAAAGTTATATTCTATACTGTTCTTTTTGAAATAAATATTTGCGCCGGGAATTTCAGCCCGAAATAGTATTTCTGGATGTAAGTTTCCATCCTGATCAGCAATTTGTCCTCTGTTTTCAATAAAACCGATTCCATTGCCAATATATTCTGATAAATTCTCTGAGTAATAATGCTCATTCACGGGGATGGAAGACATCTGTCCATAGCAATTAATTGCAAAGAATACAACAACTAAAAAATAATACATCTTTTTCATAACAACATGGTTTTGAATTTTTACAAAACTAAGAAAAAAAGCAAGATAAAAAAAAATTACCTCACCAAAGTCACATCACCATACAAATTTACCTCCTCATCATTTACAAGTGTTG
>CAZGIW010000166.1:0-2866 GCA_964526285.1 uncultured Bacteroidales bacterium
ATTCAAAGTCACTCATAATCTGCAAATATACAACTGTTTTAGTTCATTTTCCAAATTTATTTTGAATTATTTACATTTTTGCATGTGTGCCGGTATTGTTTGGGTCATTTTGATTGTGTCTTTGAATGTCATTGCTTCTGCCTTTTTATATAGGTAGAAGTCACAAAAACTCGTGTTTCTTTCGTCTGTGCCGTCAAATGGGTACTGGTTGGCAATTATGTCGATGCACTCAAAACCCTTCATTTCGTTTCTAAAGTCTCTATGTTTTACATGAGGTGCTGAATTTTCGTTGTTGTCATGCGCTGAACTGTATATAAGGACTAAGTCAGATGCTTTCTTCAGCTTTCGCATGTAGTCGTTATACATTTCATCATCGACAAGATGAAAAATTACATCTATACTCATAGCCATGTCATATTTTCCGGTTGCATGTTTAGCAAATGTTTTATCGGGGTGTTTTTTCCTGCACATCCTGAGCGCTGTTTCGCTTATATCGATTCCGGTGTATTCTTTTACCTCGTATAGTTTGAGCTGTTCACCATCACCACAACCAAATTCAATAAGGCTATTTACTTCATGTTTGTTGATAACGTCGTTAATTACATTAGCCTTGAATATTGCAAGTCGGCCATAACTGCCGGCGCCTGAGTTGCCTCCCTGTCGGTATCTGTTTTCCCAATAGTTGAAGAACCTGAATTTTGAGGCTCTTTCCTTTACTGGTGTTTTGGTTAGTTGGTCGTTGTGAACGATGTATTTCACAAGGTCGATTCTATCGGGTGTAATTACATAATCAACGCTCTGCCACATGGTTGTATGTTCACCACCATAAACGCTTGTTTCTCCTATTTTGTCATATAGTGTCAAAAACATGGATGTTCTTTGATTGTTGTAGTTTGAAATTCTGCCGTTTTCCTTCATGGCCGGATAATCATATTCCTTGTAGTTCAATGAAAGCAGTGTTTTTCCCTCTGTTTTGAGGTTGTGAACAAACTCGACAAAATCGGGTGCAAACATATCGTCAGAATCCATTCGGGTTTGGATGTGAATACCTGTGTTTTTTATGTAGGCCTGTAAATCCTCATAACAGGAAAATGTGATAAATGGGTATTTTAGTTCTTTGATTAGCTCCACTTTGAACTTGTCTGCCATAACTACAAGTTGAAAGGCCTTGTTTGTTTGTTTTTTGAGTGATTTAACAAGCGTTTCATTCATCAGCTTTAGCCGCTTTCTGAATAGTTCAATATCATCGTAGAAGAACCTTGTAATTATCAAATGTCGTATATTTTCCATTTTACTGAGTTTAGTATTTTTTTATTCTTGTCTAAGTATTCCTTGTTACGCTTGTCCCACAATGATTCCGTTGTGGATAATGGTTTGATTCCTGTGTGTGCAAGTGACATGATACCGAGCTTCAGGCGCTGCATGGCAACTGCAAAATATTGGTCAGTCATGCCGTCCTGTTCAAATATATCTCTGTCGATTGTCAGCTCTGAATTATTGAACATCGTCACCCCTGTGCCTGCATAGTTGACTATTTCGTTTTTTGGTTGGTTGTTAAAGTAACAGTTTACTTTCCTATCTTGGATGTTTTTTGGATTTTCGGGAAATATTGAGCCGTGCATGGTGACTATTGTCGCTCCGGTGGTCATTGCACCCCTTATCATGTCGGCTGCATATGTGGGAGGGTAGAGTATATCATCGTCGATAGTGAAGTACCATTCATTTTTAAGCGTTTCTGCCCAATAGAATTTGCCGGTATCTTTGATGTTCTTCAAATCAATGGCAATTTCAAACTTATTGCCTTGCAGAAAGTCTGGGATGTGGTCATATTCGTTCAGGTAAACCCTGATAACATCTGCCTGTGGGTATATGGCTTCAATTACTTGCTTCAGGTTGGCCTCTCTTGGCGGGTAGGTTGCAATATTAAAACTGATTTTCTTTTTTGATATTTCTTGAAATTTTGCTTTGCTCATTCGTTTGGGTGGTTTCGCCTTTCCAATTTGATTGGTGTACTTGTTACGGCCTTTTGTTCCGATTCCATACTCGGCGTTTTGGGTCAACGAGGAAGGATGCACCCTGCGATAAAATAAAGGCATGTCGATGTTTGTTGATTTGTAATTTAACCGGCCGTGAAACTCGGCATCTGCTGAGCATGGCCAGCCCTGAAATCCGTTTGCTGCAATGAATATTGTTTTTTTAATCAGAAATGTTCCGTTTGCATGGATGTTTAAACGTTGATCTGCTTTTCTTATTGTGGTGCTGAAGGAATAGAATTTATATCTCACATAGTCAGCATTTGACTTAGTAAGATAATAGAGCATGTCAGTTCTTGCAATATCGTCGGCATCAAAGAACAGTATATGTGTGCCTGTTGCGATTTCAGATAGCGTATTTCTGATTTTGTATGTTCCTGATTTCTCGAAGTAAAACAGTTTAATGTTGTTTGACAGTTGCCTGGCAGCGGCATAAGTAGAAGGACAGTCATCAATTCCAATCAATATTTCGTGTGGATTTTGGCATAACAGAGAATCAACGCAATCTGATAAAAATGCCTCTGCTTTGTGTGCCGTGATAATGACTGATATTTTCATTTTGTTATGTCGTTAATCATTTTGTCTATTACTTCTTTTTTGTACCATATTTCACCATCTGCTTCCATTATGTGGTTTTGTGTGGTTGTTTTTTCACGTAGTTCAGCCTGCACCTTTAGGCGTTCCGCTTGTTTGATTTCTTCGGTTAGGGGTTGTTCTGACATTTTATTTTCTTTTTAAGTTTTTTGATTTCTTTTTCTATTGCTTCGAGACGGTCATTCAGTCCATTTTCTGGCATCCATACACCTGACATGCCTCGTAATGTACCTGTTGTT
>CAZGIW010000167.1:0-2656 GCA_964526285.1 uncultured Bacteroidales bacterium
CTTTTTAACAACATAATAACATTTATAATTTTTATTTTGCAAATCTAAAGGTATTTGTGGCTAATAATTGAAAGCGCTGAGTGGCAGTGTTTATATCTCTATTGAAAAGATCAGCCAACTGATGTCTGTTCAGCCATACAGTTTCATCATCAACCCTGACTTCAAGTCGCATTGACGATTCTTCAGTTTGATATATGAGTATTTTGTTCTTCATTCCAGTCTTTTATGCAAAATAAGAAAAAAACAGCTTTGTGTTATGCTTCTGAAAAAGAATGACTTATTGGAGAATTATTACTTAACAGCAAAATTCATTACCTCACCTGTAATAAGCTAATAAGGTCTATACTAGCTGTGTTTTAAGGTGTTATTAAGGTAATAAGGTTTTTTGGGCATGTAAAAAATTATCATTGTTCCGATTTGACCAAGTTGTGGCAAATATTGATTTTTTTCATTCAATCTTCCAATTTATTATTCCATTGGGGAAATCATATATAAGTTAAAAAAGTAGTAATTTTGTTCCAAATTTTAAAATTGAAACAGACTATACTAAATCATACTGTTATGAGTGAACAACAAAAAAAACTATTTGAAGAATTTCCTCCGGTGAGCAAGCAGGAATGGAAAGATTTAATAATGAAAGATTTAAACGGTGGTGATTATCAGAAGAAAATGGTTTGGCATACCATTGACGGTATTGAAGTTGAACCTTTATACACCGCTGAAGATATCGAAAACATTGGCTTTTCAAAAGGCGCTCCCGGTGTCTTTCCCTTTGCAAGAGGTAACAAGTCAATTGATAATTCATGGGAAATTTGTCAGACAATCAATGCTTCTGATGTGAAAGCAGCCAATGCAAAAGCTAAAGAATTTATTAAAAAAGGTGTTCAGGGGATTGAATTTTTGCTTGATTTTATGAATGATCAGAATGAATTTGATGCTCTGCTCGAAGGTATTGATATTGAAAATATCAGCATCCATTTTCAGGGATCACACTCCTATTCAATTCTGATTAATTTACTGAAAAATCACTGCGTTTCAAGAAACATCGACACAAAAAAAATTAAAGGGAGTTTCAATTTTGACTCCTTTGCATATTATCTGCTCAATGGCGAGTATTACAACAGTTGCAGCGACAACCTGAACGAACTGAAATGTTTGTTTGATGAAACAGCCCAAACATTTCCCAAATATAAAGTACTGACAATCAACGGGCATCATTTTCATAATGCAGGTGCATCCATTGTTCAGGAACTGGCTTTCACTCTTTCATCAGCCCACGAATATCTGGTGAAAATGCTTGAAGTGAACCTGAAAGCGGCCGATATGTTGCCATATTTCAGATTGTCATTTGCCACCGGTTCGTCCTATTTTGCTGAAATTGCAAAAATCAGAGCAGCTCGTTTGCTTTGGGCTTACATTACAAGACATTATGTTCCGGGCAATCAGGAGCTGGCACAGGTGGAAATTCATTCGGTTTCATCATTGTGGAACAAAACAATTTTCGACCCATATAACAATATGCTTCGTACCACCACTGAAACAATGTCTGCAATTTTGGGCGGCAGCAACAGCATAAACACATTGCCTTATGATATTACCTACAGGCCGTCAGAAGGACTTTCAGACAGAGTTGCACGTAATATTCAGCATATTTTGAAGGAAGAATCGTATCTGGATAAGGTGATTGACCCGGCAGCTGGTTCATATTATATTGAAAATCTCACAGCGTCAATTGCACATCATGCATGGGAATTGTTCCAGCAAATTGAGCAACAGGGAGGATTTATTAAAGCAATGGAAAATCGTTTTGTGTTTGATGCAATTACAAAAACAGCAACCGAAAGATATAATCTGATTGCATCACGTCGCACAACTGTTCTAGGAGTAAATCAATATCCCAACCGGAAAGAAAGCATGGTTGAGAAAATTACAAATCCATTGCCCAAACATCGTCCTGAAAAAGCATTGAAGCTGTTTAGAGGGGCACAGGCATTTGAAGAACTGCGGCTTGCCACTGGTAATTATGTGAAAAACGGTGGAGTTCGCCCTAAAGTGTATCTGGCTCAATACGGAAATCTGTCTATGAGAATTACCAGAGCACAGTTTATCACCAACTTTTTTGCTATTGCAGGATTTGAAATTGTTGAAGGTCCTTCAATCAATAATATTGAATGGACAGTAAATCAGATTAAAGAGCAAAAGCCTGATATTGTTGCCATTTGCAGTTCTGACGATGATTATGGTGATGTGGCTCCTGAGTTGGCAAAAGCAATCAAACAGCTTGAATCTGACATTACAGTAATTATTGCCGGAAATCCTGCTGAGCACATTGAAACATTGAAAACGGCAGGAGTTGATGACTTTATTCATGTGAAAACCAATGCATTGGCCTCGCTGCAGAGTTATCAGGAAAAACTGGGAGTTAGTAATGATTAATGATTAATGATTAATGTTTAATGATTAATGATTAATGATTAATGATTAACGATTATTCAATGTTATATGAGAGAACGTTAAAAATTCAGAACTAAAACTTTTTAAAAACTAAATTTCATGAGAGCAAAATTCGAAAATATAAATTTTAAATCACTTCAGGCTTCTGAAAAGTATTCAGACTGGAAGAAAAATATCAAACAAGATTCTCAGTTTGAAACAG
>CAZGIW010000168.1:0-2447 GCA_964526285.1 uncultured Bacteroidales bacterium
AACTTTCTAGTGTTTTATTCACCGTTTTCAGAGCAAAAATAATCAAAGTTTTCAAATTCAACTGGAAAAATGTTGAAAATATCGAAGGACGAAAATGGTGAATAAAATCAAGTTGGACTATGCCGCCTTGCTCTATGGGTATTCTATATGATGTTTCTGTGTTTTTGAGAGAAATTGGATGTGTTTTGATTGGTGTTTTGAAATAACTCAATGCTAACCGCAATTTCTTTATGCTTTTTTCTGTGTTTTTCTTCATGAAAAGACATACTATACCCATCATGATTTTTCTCAAAACCATCAAATTTGCTGAACATCATATCAAAGAACTTTCATTGTTTGGCTTTTCTTATCCCCAGTCTTTGTTTACAATGATTGTGTGGACAACTTTCATTTTGCCGGTTTTGCATTTTGCACATTGCAATGGGTCACGGTTTGTGATGTGCCGCCACACCTCAATGGATTTCAAACCCACCAGGACAGGCAAATAACTGTCTTTGCTGATTAGGGCAAAACACTGTTCCAACTTTGTGCTCATATTGCGCATTGCCATAAAACCAAAATATCTGACCTTGTAAAACCCAGTTGGCAACACATGCTGCAAAAACCTTCTGATGAACTCGTCGGCCTTGAGTGTGATGTTTCTTGTGATGCCTGCCGATTTATAGTCCTTGTAGCTGAATGTTACTTTGCCGTTTGAATGCGACAAAATTCTGTTGTTGGAAAGTGCCACTCTGTGAGAATAACTGCCCAAATACTTCATCAAACTGCCGGAATCAGAAAATGGTTTTTCACAATACACAACCCAGTTTTTGGCATAACACAATTGTTTCAATTGAGTAATGTTTTCAATATCATCGGGCAACTTCATCTGTTCTGATTGTATGTCTTTCTCAATCATTCTTAACAAAATACCCCTAAACACTTTACTTAATGTCTTTACGCACAGAAAAAAATGTTTGCTTGTGGGAGTCCATTCCATACAGTCATCATCCAATCCGCCAGCTGGCACAATAAAATGAATGTGTGGATGATACACCAACGTTTGCCCCCAGGTGTGCAGAATGCCAACAGCTCCAATGTTTTTGCCAAAATGTTTTGGATTTTTTGCTGTTTGCTCCAATGTTTTCCATGCTGCACCGAAAAGCAAGCTATATGCTCTTTTTTGATTGATGTAGAACAATTTTCTTAAACACGCAGGAATGGTAAACACCAAATGGAACTGTCTGCCGGGTGGTATTTTCCCCGCAAGTTTATCAACCCACTGATGCGTTTTTACAAACCTGCACTTTGGACAATGACGATTTCTGCATGAATTATACGCTTGTCGAGTGTGACCGCATGAATCACATTGTTCAATATGTCCTCCCAATTCTGCTGTACGACATGTTGCTATTGCATCCCATGCCTTCAACTGGTGCGGATGAAGTTCATTGTTTGACAAAAACTCCCTTTCATGGAACCGGAAGATATCTGCCAGTTCCAGACTTTGCCTCTGGTTTTCCATAGCTTCATGGTTTTACACATCCATGAAATCCAATGGTGAAACAACACTTGATGGGTTGATATTTGCCAGGCTCAGATAAACAGATGTTGTTCTAAGGGAATTATGCCCCAAAAAGTGCTGTATCAGCTTCAGGTTAACACCCTGCTCCAGAAGGTGAGTGGCAAAACAATGACGCAGTGTATGAAACGAAATGTCTTTTTTTATTCCTGCTTTCTTTGCATTGCTCTTTACAATTTCGTTTAGCGTTGAGGATGATAATGTAACACCCTTGTTCCCCTGAGGCTCAAAGAGATATGTTTTTGGCCTCTCAAGTCGGTAATAAAACCTCAACATCTCAAGTGTCTTTTTGGATAAAATGGTGTATCTGTCTTTTTTTCCTTTACCCTGCACAACATGAATCTGCATACGTGCTGAATCAATTGCCGACGGCTTGAGAAATTGAACTTCCTGTCTTCTCAATCCCGATGAATAGGCCAGCATGAGCAATGCCTTGTGCTTAATGTTTCTGGTGCCGGCTATCAGTTGCTGAACTTCTTCCTGAGATAAAACAACTGGTAGCTTCTTTTCTCGTCTGGGCCTTTTGATTTTGAATGTTTCCCATTCACGGTTCAAAACATCTGTCTGTAACAACTTAAATGCACTGATGGTTTGATTTATATAAGAAGTCGAAATCTCATCGTTTTTCATACGTTGATACAGATAAGACTTCATCTGTTCTGCTGAAACATTTTCCAGCCCCGTTTGAAAAAATCTCTCTAAATTTGCCAAAAGCTCACTGTAGGTGCGAATCGTTTGTGGACTGTAATTACGCAGCTCCAATTCATATACGAGCCGCTCAATGATTTGAGTTTGTTGATCTTTCATAATGATGTAATTTTATTGTTTGCACTACAAAATTAACATCATTTTGCCGCCTCCGCAAGGGGGCGGTTTAGTTCAACGG
>CAZGIW010000169.1:0-2121 GCA_964526285.1 uncultured Bacteroidales bacterium
AGATGCAAATTTCGTGACAAAAACCATATTTGCGGAGCAGCAGGGAATGGTGGAATTGCCATTGGCACAGGCGCGCGGCAGCAAGGGGATAACTATGTGAAAACGTTATAAACGAGTTTTGCGAAGCCCTATCGAAGTGAGTGAAACCCTTGCGAATTAATTTTCCTCGCTTTTCTTCTCCTCTTCCTCCTCTTCCAGTCCAGTGTTTTGTTCCATAAAAGAAAACCAGTTGTAGGTGTATAATCCTTCAAGCAATCTTTCTTTACGTTGTTCTGGTGTCATTGAATCATATTCCAGTTTGGCTCTCAGTGACTCTTCTTCCTGCCGATGACGTTCATTCTCAATTTCCTTTCCAAAAGTATCTTCAAGTATCTTTTTTAGAAATGGCGCTGCAACATTGGGAAACAATTCAAGCAGTAACTCATCCTTCTCATTTTCAGCCAGTTTATGATCATTGTAATTGGGAAAAAGCGGATTCATCTGTTTCTGATAAGTTGATGTATCATATGGGATTTCCATTTTGCTGCCTGTGATTTTTTCTCTGAATTCTGGTTTCACAGCAATTGGAGTTTTGCCATAATTGCCTTTCACTAGATTAACAAACTGTGTGTTATTATTTGTGTATCGTTCCAATCCTTTGTTTTCGTCAATAACACAATTAACAGCCTGCACACCAACAATCTGACTTGTGGGAGTAACTAATGGCGGACAACCAGCATCAAGTCTCACTTCAGGGACAATTTCCAACACCCTGTCAAGGAGTTCTTCAAGTCCAAGTTGTTTTAACTGAGCAAGCATATTGGTGTACATCCCACCGGGAATTTCAGCACGTCTTACCTGATCGTTGGGGGGAGGAAAACCAAAATAGGCATCAATGGCATGAGTTGCACTGAGCAGTGCATTTTCATCTTTTTTATGAGCTGCTTCGATGGCATTGTCAAAATGAATTTCAATCTCAGCCGGTAGTTGATCTTTGGTCACATCAAATAATCTGGGGAACTGTTTGTAACTATCAAATTCTGTAAGTTCGCGTCTGATAGTAACAAGCTCTTTATTGATAGCACAGATTGCATCTATATCAACATCTAGTTCAATATCTAGTTTTTTACAAAACAAATAAATCAGTTCGAATGCAGGTGCAGCAGGACCACCGGCAAATGTCCATATATTTGTGTCAACAATATCAGCTCCGTAAATAATTGATGTCAGCACAGAACCCAGTCCAAAGCCCGGTGTGCAATGTGTGTGAAAATCAACTGGAACTTTCAGTGCTTGTTTCAGCGCAGGAATGAGTTCCCATGTGGTGGAAGGACTCACCAGCCCAGCCATATCTTTCACAGTAATCATGTCTGCACCCAAAGCTTCAATTTCTTTTGCTTTGTTAACAAAATAATCAGTAGTAAACAAAGGTTCAAACTTAACTTGTTTCTTCACAAGTCCCACAAACTTTTTCTGAACCGGAAACTTGGGATCAACCGTAAAACAGATTGCCCCGTCAGCTAGTCCTTTGTTTTCCTTTACATAGCGGATTGTGGTTTCCAAATTTGAATTATCATTCAACGCATCAAAAATTCGCATAATATCTATGCCTGATTTGACAGCGTTTCTGTTAAAACCCTCAATCACCTGCTCAGGATATGGATTGTAACCAAAAAGATTACGACCTCGCGAAAGCGCAGTGAGTTTTGAAGTATTGCCAACTGCTTCTTTAATTTTTTCAAGTCTGTCCCAGGGATTCTCATTAAGATAGCGCATCACTGAGTCAGGCACTGCTCCTCCCCAAACTTCCATAGCATAAAAACCTGCATTCTTGTAGTGAGGGAGTACTCTGTCAACCTGATTTTGATTCATCCTGGTAGCAAATAGTGATTGCTGACCGTCTCGTAATGTTAAGTCACGTATTAGTAATTTTTTTGCCATATCCGGAAATTTTCAGAGAACCAAAATTACAAAAAAATAGTATTGATGTGAATTTTCTGAATTTTTTTTGTCACAAAATTTGCAAAATATTTTTTCATTTTTTGATGTCTTCAATCTTGTCAATTTTTTTGCCTCCCATGGGGTTCCCTGAGGCTGTATCAAAACGCCCATTTTTTGATTTTCACCGACTTATTTGCCCCT
>CAZGIW010000170.1:0-2099 GCA_964526285.1 uncultured Bacteroidales bacterium
TTGTTCTATTGTTCAATTGTTCTATTGTTCTATTGTTCAATTGTTCTATTGTTCTTTTATCATTTAATAAACCTCATTGGCATTTTTGAATATAAATTTAACAGGAAAATATATTTCCTTCTTTTCCGTTTCATTCATGAAAATTTTGTATCTTTGAATACTTTTACAAAATTACGGATAAATGGTTTTTAATAATGAATTTGCGTTTTTCGCTGATAGTTTGATAAACGCAGCTTTTTATCCTCTATGCACGGAGGATGAAAGAGTTTTTTTTATAAAAATCAAATTTTTCTCAAAAGTATTCAAGCCGATTGTTTTGATTATTACTTTAAACTAAACTAAACTTATGGAAAAAAAGCACATTCTTTGGGTTGATGATGAGATTGAAATGCTTAAACCGCACATCATATTTCTTGGACAGAAGGGTTATGAAGTTTCCACAGCCACAAACGGTAGCGATGCATTGGATATGATTAACAAAAATCGGTTTGATATTGTTTTTTTGGATGAAAACATGCCCGGCATGTCGGGAATTGAGGTGTTGCCAAAAATTAAAACTCTCAGGCCTGCCATGCCTGTTGTAATGAT
Organism: uncultured Bacteroidales bacterium; assembly: GCA_964526285.1. GTDB lineage: Bacteria > Bacteroidota > Bacteroidia > Bacteroidales > DTU049 > CAYMAZ01. Next base: position 589 of record CAZGIW010000170.1, read on the forward strand.
TACAAAAAGTGAAGAAGAATCAATTATGGAAGATGCCATCGGCTCAAAAATTGACGATTATCTGATTAAACCGGTCAATCCTAATCAAATTCTGCTTTGCCTGAAAAAAAATCTGGAAGAGAAGAAGCTTTTCGACCAGAAAACAACAATGGATTATCAGCGCGAATTCAGACAAATCGGCATGGAAATATCTGGTCGGCTTGATTTTAACGAATGGATTGACATGTACAAAAAAATGGTGCATTGGGAAATCAGCCTGCAAAACACCAATGATGAAGGAATTCGGGATATTCTCATGATGCAGAAAGAAGAAGCCAATACAGTGTTTGCAAAATACTATATTGACAACTATAAGGAATGGGTTCGGCCTGATGCCAAAGAAAAACCTTTGTTTTCGCACACTTTGCTCAGAGAAAAGCTGTTTCCTGTAGTTGATGAGCACCAGTCTGTTTTTCTTATTGTGATTGATAATCTCAGATATGACCAGTGGAAAATACTGCAGCCTGAAATTTCACGATTTTTTTACACAGATAAGGATGAAATTTTTTACTCAATTATCCCCTCAGTAACACAATATTCACGTAATGCCATGTTTTCGGGCATGATGCCTTCGGAAATACAGAAAAGATATCCCAATCTCTGGGTTGAAGATGAGGATGAACATTCAAAAAACTTTTATGAAAAGGATTTGCTGTCAGAGCAACTGAAAAGACTTGGAAAAAACTATAAATTTTCATTCAACAAAATTCTGAATCTTCAGGCTGGCAAAAAGTTGTCTGAACAAATTTCAAATTTGTTATCAAACAAGCTGAATGTGATAATTTACAACTTTGTGGACATGATTTCACATGCCCGAACAGAAATGGATATTATCAAAGAACTGGCCGATGATGAACCTGCCTATCGGTCGCTCACATTATCATGGTTTTTGCATTCTCCGCTGTATGATATTTTCAGGTTTTTATCTGAGAAAAAAATTCCTGTTCTGCTCACAACAGACCATGGTTCGGTACGCATAAAAAATCCCGTCAAAATCATTGGAGACAGGGCAACCAATAATAATATCCGGTTTAAATACGGGAGAAACCTAAATTACGAATCAAAAAATATTTATGAAGTTACAAACCCCCTTGAACTATATCTGCCCCGTCCAAATGTAAGCACATCATATGTGTTTTGTAAAGGATATGACTATTTGGTTTACCCCAACAATTACAATCAGTTTGTTAAATACTTCAACAATACATTCCAGCATGGCGGCATTTCTCTTGAAGAAATTCTGGCACCTGTTATTCTTTTAAAACCAAGATAGAATATATGAAGAATTTTTATTTAATTAACACATTATCAGAAATTTCAGATGTTGCCTCAGAGTTTATTAATCAAATGGGAGACAAAAGGCTGTTTGCCTTTTATGGTGAAATGGGTGTTGGAAAAACAACGTTTATAAAGGAATTGTGTAAGCAGCTTGGAGTGAAATCTGAAACCAAAAGTCCCACCTTCTCTATAAT
>CAZGIW010000171.1:0-2089 GCA_964526285.1 uncultured Bacteroidales bacterium
CATTAAACATTAAACATTAAACATTAAACATTAAACATTAAACATTAAACATTAATATTACCTTTTCTCATAAGCACCCATATCCGGGGCTGGTCCCTGAACTCTCATATTTCCTTCTATATCATTTAATATCCCTGATGCGCCGGAGAGGGAACCTGCATCTATTGCTGGGGAATTGTCAAGTAACTGAAAATACACAGTATCAGTGTCTTCAAACATGGGATTGACATTTTTTAATACTGAAGTAAAGATTGCGGGTTCTTCAGAAAAATTGAGAGTTGACCTGATGAGACTATTGTCAATAAATACATTGTAAGTGCTTGATCCATAGGGGTATTTGTCGAAAGCAATTTCATCTTCCTTATTGCCCCAGAAAATACAGTTTTCAAATCTTGCTTCTTCAATGTCTCTAATTTGGTAAGAACCAAAAACATCTCTGTAATAATTGTTTATCACAACAGAAGGAGTCTGACGATTGCTGAATGTCCAGAAATTGCCCACGGTGCAGTGTTTGAATCTGTAACGCCCACCAATGTTTAGCCATAGAGCCAGTTCTCCACAATTGGCAAAAACACAGTTATATGCTTCAACCCATGATCCCTGAGCAAACAACCCGGCAGCACTCATATTTTTTATTATGGTGTTTGACATAACAAGAGTTGGATTGACAGAGTTTCCAAGTGTATCCACATGCACTCCCACCCTTCCGTTCTGAATGATGGCATAATCAATTTCATTGTTGATACTTCCGGCTGTTAGCCAAATTCTGCCCCATGCACCGGGTTGGTCGCGATAGTATGAATCAAGGCGGTCGCCCCTTATAATTACTTCATTATCTCGTTCACCATAAATTTTAAGGCTTGCTCCCTGCAAAACAGCAATATTGGCATTGTGGTGCATATACACTCTGGTGCCGGGCAACATAATCAGTGTTGAATCGGGTGGCACAAATGCCCATCCATACACCACATGGGGTTTGTCTGTTGGCCAGGTGCCTGATATTGTGGAATAAGCCGGAAAATTGGCAGTAGCCGGATTATTGGGATAATGAAAATAGGCATCCTGCCCGAAGGCCGCAAGGATAATTTTTTGACGATTTCCATTGACGGTAAACACAAGAGAATCCTCAACAATGAGCGGTGTAAGAGCGCTATTGGGATCAACAGTAACCTCAACAAAGACCCACACACTATCTTTTGCATTGATTTCTATATTCTGAATCAGAACACCGGAGCGCCCGTCAATATTAAAACGATAGTTTGAAGAAAGCTTGCCTCCCAGCTCAACAGAAGAAATATTAACAGTTTTTGATGAGTTATTATATACCTTGAATACTTTTGTGATTGAGCCTACAGTGGTAAAAACCGTATCAAACATAATGGTATCGGCAGAGAATGACAATTTGAAATTTGGGTCATCATTAAAGAAATCGTCTTTCCGGCATGAATCAAAAATCATAATCAGTGCGACCAGAGCTATAACAAGAATGATTGGAAACCTGTAGTTTTTCATTTTATTTTTTAATGTAACAGACGTTGCAAAACTAAACCAAAACAGTGAAATGAACGAAATTTTTTGAGGAATATTTTATTTCATATTTTTAAGGGTATTGTTTCCAAAAGTTATCACTATGAGAAAGCGGGATGAAAACGCTTTGCGAAAACCACAATCGCGACACATTCACCTCCGTTGGAGGGGTGCCCACTTGCGTGGCACTGGCTGCAAAGGGCAAAATTTGTGCGGGCGGGGTGGTCAAACGAGACTCCCGGCAACCTCCGCAAGCGGACTGGTGCCTTTCAGAAGGAGAAGGGTGGTCAAACGAATATTTATGCAAACGGAAGTAAGCTGCTCCTGTAGAGCGCCTGCTTTGTGTTGTGCTTTTTTCCTGAGGCGCTGCCTCAGGCTGAACTCCCGAATTTGTTATGATAAAACTTAATTAATTAGACCACTTGCCAAATTCGAGGATAAATCCAGCTAAGTCATTAGTTCGCAAAACTTCTAATGACTAATCTGGCTTAATAAACTCAGGCTTTTAGCCTGACAACGATGCGAAACCCAAAAACACTTCATCATTCTTTATTCATCATTT
>CAZGIW010000172.1:0-2085 GCA_964526285.1 uncultured Bacteroidales bacterium
TTTGTGTATTTCATCAGTTGCCTCCTGTGTTTTTATTATTTTAATTACATTTATAACATTTTTTCAGGGCTGCATGGGAATACTGTTGGATTTTCGGATGGTGAACAGAGAAAACCAAAAAAACCCAAGGAATGAATACTATTTGTGAGACATAGCATGGTAAACTAAAAATATCGAATCAATGGAGATAGGGAGTTGAGCATGTTGAAAAAGTTTCTCGTTTGTGGCGCGGTTGTGTTGCTTTTTGCGGCATCAGGTTGCACAGTTGGTGATAACTCAGAAATGTACATACCAACAATAGAAGCCTTACAGGCAGTGGCAACAGAGAGTGCTGCCAGTTTCTCAAACCAACAAGAAGAATTGATGTCTGAAAAAAGTGAACTCGAAGCAGATTTAGCAACTTCAAAAAGTGAGATTGAAGGTTTCCAGACCAATGCAGCAGAATTACAGAGCGAGATTGCTTTGCTTGAGGATTCTTTGAACGACTTAGAGGGCCAGATATTTGACTTAAGAAGTGAAAAAAGCGTTGCCGAATCGACAGCCCGCAGCTACAAAGATCTTTTTCTGGCAAATACTGGTGATGAAGTTGGTGAATTTGTGTTATGCGGAAATGCTTTAGACACCGAATTTGGTTACGAAAACAAAGTCACGATGCGGCAGGAACTTGCAGAATACCTTGCTAAAGATACAAGCATCAACCCCAACACCATCACCACCCAACACCAGATGATCTGGTCAAACACCGATGATGGTTTAATAAAAGTATTTATGGGTGGATATATGTACCCCTTTATTGTCAGGTTTGAAAATCCAGATTTTGGAAGCCAAAATTCAGTATATTCATTAACCTCTGGTTGTTATTCTGATTTCCCTGCATTGGAAGCGAATTTGTTAGCAATCAGTGATGAATGAGACAGGATGGACAATCTAAAAATGTGGAGCATTAAGAAGGATGACGCCGAACAGCCTGATTTGTTTGGATCATGAGTCTGGTTATTCTTGATTCAGACCAAATTTTTGAGTCAAGTAATTTACGAAAGCAGAGCAAGCAACCAAAAAAAAGTGTGCTTCTTCGAGGTTAACCTTTGAACTGTCATCAGTGATTGAATGTCGTATGCCTTCTTCATCGCTTGTGTAGCCATAAAGCGAAGAAAATCCTTTTTTCAAAGCCGGATGTAATCCTGATTCCTTTTCTAATTTGTTTAGTAATGGCATTAATGACTCATGCCCATTTCCTGTTATCTTACGAGATAAGCATTCAACAGCACTTATTGATTCTTTAACAGAATTTCTATAATCATGATTTTCTCTGTCACTCAGTAATTCAAGCGCTCTTTGCAAATGAGATTTTACTCCTGGATAATCAGAAGAAATGGCTTCTTCAATGGCATTAATAGATTCACCATCGATTATCGGTGCAACTTTATTATCAATAATTCTGTACGCTGAATTTTCTCGTTCAAACACCCTATTAAATTCGTTTATAGAATCAGGATAAAATTGAATGAAAATTTCAACAACATCGTAGATCTGGTACCATTTTGTTGATTTGTGAAAAAGATAAATTTTGGTAGTATCGATAATTTCTTGGGCATTGGAGAAATCAATATTTGATAACGGGTATTTCAGATGTTCATAACATAAGTGCTCTGTAAACGCGATCATCGTTTGCGGTATAAAAATGGAACTTAACTCGGAATAATTTTTAAGCCATAAAAATCTATAGATCACATTCCAGATAGAATTTAAGAGGTCAAAATCTATAGATTCGACCTGTAATGGTTTATCAGAAGTGTGATTATTTCTCCGACTGAATACATCTTTTTTACTCATTTTTGATTTTTTCCTTAAGTGGAGTTTTTACCTTTTTCGCAATCTTGAAAAACCTCATTGGATTTAACTATTCGTTATAAATATGATTAATTTTTACTATAAATAATAATAATGCAAATTTGTTTAAAAACAGGAAAATTGCGTCTTTTTACACCCCAAAAAAGGCTGAATTAACCAAAAACTCCCCGCATGGGGAGTTTTTATGGGCCCAGTTGGACACCAACCAACGCCCCCCTCATTCTCCAGCAGGCA
>CAZGIW010000173.1:0-2050 GCA_964526285.1 uncultured Bacteroidales bacterium
TATAATCCGAAAAATCGGAATTTTTTTTTGCCGCACTAATTTGGACAAGTCAGGAGCATCCATCATTATGAGCATCCATCATTAAAAACGATATAACGGGTTTATAAAAAACAAAAAGTTGTATCCTTTTTATCTACATTTGCAACTTCATTAAAAACTGTATGCTCAAATCACATCCGGGAGAACTTGCAGCACTTGCTACGGCCATATTTTGGACAATAACAGCTTTGGCATTTACATCTGCCGGAAAACGCATCGGATCGCTGGCTGTTAATTTCTGGAGACTGGTAGTTGGAATATTGCTTATCACAATATTCCTGGTTATAACCGGAGAACATATAGTACCAACCGGAGTGAGTCAGCACGGCTGGTTCTGGCTTTCTCTTTCAGGGTTTCTGGGGATCTTCCTTGGTGATTTATTTTTATTTAAAGCATTTACACTCACCGGGCCACGAGTGGCTTTGCTTATTATGTCAATCTCCCCTCCCATTGCTGCTTTCATCAGTTGGATTTTTATGGGAGAAGTACTTTCAATGAGTGGATTTGCAGGAATGATAGTAACACTCACAGGGATTGTCATAGTTGTATTAAGTCGAAAAGAAAAAAACATCAATGATAAGAAGAAACTCAATTTAAACTATGACCCCCGTGGAATCTTTTTTGCCACACTGGGTGCATTTGGACAGGCTTCAGGAATAGTAATGAGTAAAATGGGACTACAAACTGTTGAGAATCCCTTTGTAGCAACACAAATAAGGCTATATGCAGGATTGCTTGGTTTTGTGTTATTGATTACCTGGTTAAGACGATGGAGGCCTGTTGTATTTGCTCCACAAAATTTAAAAGCATTCGGCACATTATCATTGGGGTCTTTCTTTGGGCCTTTTCTGGGAATTTCATTCTCACTGATTGCGGTGAAATACACAAATCCGGGCATTGTTCAAACCATTGCAAGTCTTACGCCTGTGTTAATCATCCCATTTTCAATTTTTCTTAATAAAGAAACGGTGAAAATGCGAGATATAATTGGTGCTTTTATAGCTGTTGCTGGTGTTTCAATCTTTTTCCTGAATTAGAAATAAATTACTATAAATCAGTATTTTCCGAAAAAAAAGCTTATATTAAAATACAATCCCTTGACATTATCTTTGTTTTTTTCCAGTTTTAAATAGTCAATTGGCCCCCATTTGCTGCTAAGTAATGATTGTCCAACAGATGTATACTCTCCCATATCCAAAATAGTATATTCATCTCTGACAGAAATCACCCAATATGCAGTTTCCTCTGACAATCCATCACCACTCCGGTAAATTGCATCAAGCAATCCTCTGATTTTCACGTATATTAAATCTGATTCCTCAAGATTGCCCAAATTTTTTAAAATATATGCATAATAAAACAAACCATCAATGCTTACAGGATTCGTTTCAAGAAAAGCAGTCACCATTTCCATAGCTTTTTCAAAATCAGGTTCACTGGCATTCAAAACATCTACAATTTCTCTTAGCTTAACAGTGGCTGAATATCCTGAAAAACCTTCCTGAAGAGCAGCGCCATAATACAGATAATGATAATCATCTGCAGAAATATTTTCAGGATGATTCAAATATAATTCCAGCAATAACGGATAATAAAATGGAGATTCAGTATTTAAAACTTTTTCTTTTATACTTTCCGAATCAGGAACGCCTGTGGTTTGTGCTATTGAAAACTGCAGAAACAGGAACAAAAATGAGATAATAAAAATTTGTTTTCTCATTGAGATTGTTAATTAAGGTTGAAACAATATATCATTTTTAGTTTGTAAAAATACATTTTTTTTAGGAACTGTTCAATAAAACTTCAATATTAAATTGCTCTATTATATATTTATGTGGTTATTGAATTTTTTGTTAACTTTGCACAAATACATAAACACCAAAATGACCCCTATTGCCAAATTCAATCATTTGTATGAAAATCTGTCCTCAAAGCAAAAAAATCAATTGCTTTCCAAACTTCATCCCATTCCTGCAATTCAAATAAAAAATATTGTAAGCAAATGCCCATA
>CAZGIW010000174.1:0-1740 GCA_964526285.1 uncultured Bacteroidales bacterium
TGGTAAATAAATTTCTATTGTCATTCGCAAAACTTTTTTTTCTGCAAAAGCCATTTTAAACCAAAGCAAATCTGAGCCTTCAGATTTGCTTTTACACAGTTTCAAATTTTGACAGTGAAAGCTTGCTTTCTAGTTGTCAGAATTTGAAACTGTGTTATGGCTTTTGCAGAATCAACAAGATTATTCGTGTTTGTTTGTGAATTCTTCCAAAGGAATCCCGATGGGAGTGGCTTATTAAAATAGTGCTGAGTAGTTACCACCAAAGGACTTTTCTGTGGGTTTTGGAGTTTCTGTGATTCAGTGGCTGAGTTTACGGACTTTTCTGCCATTAAGAAACCAGGGCACAAAGCGAGAAAACCCTTAGCACATTGTGATAAATGAAACTTGGAGTCTTAGAGGCTATTATTACGGTTTTATCTGCTAAAAGAATCTAAACTACTTCAGAAATCAATCTGGCAGCATCATCCAGTTTAATAGCTGAATATACTTTCAGTCCCGACTGGTCAATAATTTCCTTTGCTTCTTCGGCATTGGTTCCCTGAAGTCTGACAATAATAGGAACACTGATATCTCCTATATTTTTATATGCATCAACAATGCCGTTGGCCACTCTGTCACATCTTACAATACCACCAAAAATATTCACAAGTATTGCTTTTACATTTGAATCCTGAAGGATTATGCGAAATGCATTTTCCACACGTTTTGCATCGGCAGTGCCCCCAACATCAAGAAAATTGGCAGGGTCGCCTCCCGAAAGCTTAATAATATCCATGGTTGCCATTGCCAGACCAGCTCCGTTTACCATACAACCAACATTTCCGTCAAGTTTCACATAATTCAGTCCGTGTTCTTTTGCCTCCACTTCTGTGGGATCTTCTTCGTGAATATCGCGCATGGCAAAAATATCAGGATGACGATAGAGCGCATTTTCATCAACTGACACTTTGCAATCGGCAGCAATTATTTTATTGTCAGATGTTTTCATAACAGGATTTATCTCCAGCAATGTAGCATCGGTTCCTTCAAAAGCTCTATATAAGTTCGCTGCAAATGATTGCATGTTTTTCCAGGCATCACCACTCAATCCAAGATTAAACGCTATCCTGCGACACTGAAATCCCTGAATACCAACTGCAGGGTCAATGTATTCCTTAAAAATAAATTCAGGCGTTTCTTCTGCAACAGCTTCAATGTCCATGCCACCCCTGGGTGAATAGATAATCACATTTTGTTTCATGGCTCTGTCAAGCATGATACTCATGTAGAATTCCTGAATTTCTGATTCGCCCGGATAAAAGATATTCTGCTCAATGAGGAGTTTTCTCACAAGTTTCCCTTCCGAAGAGGTTTGAGGTGTAACAAGCTGCATCCCCAAAATTGAATTAGCAAATGTTTCTGCTTCATCAATATTTTGTGCAATTTTCACCCCTCCGCCTTTTCCGCGACCACCGGCATGAATTTGAGCTTTCACTGCCCATTTTGAAGTGCCTGTCATTTGACGAAGCTTTTCAGCTGCTTCTTTTGATTGGTTTGCCTGTTCAATTACAATACCTTCCGGGGTGGGAACATGAAACTTGCGCAACAATTGTTTTCCCTGATATTCATGTAAGTTCATAACTGCTGTTTTTTCTTTTTTTGAGTTGGCTAATTTACAAAATATCCGGAAATCAAAATGAAAAAAATTGTAACTGCTCACCACTAGAAAAAATATTGTAGTTTTTTGCCACAAATACTCGA
>CAZGIW010000175.1:0-1590 GCA_964526285.1 uncultured Bacteroidales bacterium
ATAATCCGAAAAATCGGAATTTTTTTTTGCCGCACTAATTTGGACAAGTCAGGAGTTGATGCTGATAGTTCAGGACAATGGTGTAGGTTTTGAAGAAAAGCATCAGAATGAAAAGGGAATTGGTTTATTGAACATTGAAGCCAGAGCAAAAGCAATGGGAGGACAGGTTGAGTTCTCATCAGAGCCAATGAAAGGTACCTCAGTCATTGTGAGAATTCCGCTGAAATAGAATACTTTTTTTTGTTACTGCTTGCCATGGCAACCTAACACCGATTAGCGCATGCGATTTGCACCTCTCAAACGAACAACGATTATCGGAATATACGTATTGCTACACAAATGTGAAGAAAAAAATGTTTTTTTGATTTAGAATAAAAACTTGTATTTTTACAACCTGATATGAGTAATAAAAATATACGTGTTTTGATTGTGGATGATCATCAGATAATGATTGATGGAATTAAATCTATGCTTTCAAATGAACCTGATATTATAGTTGTGGCTCATGCCAATAATGGTTCACAGGCTATGGATATATTAAAAAATGTGGAAGTAGATGTTGTTCTCATGGACGTGGAAATGCCTGTAATGAACGGGATTGATGCCACAAGACTTGTTTCACAGAAATATGAAAACATCAGGATTATTGCACTGACAACCTATGATGAAAAATCGATTATCAATACGATGCTTGAAGCCGGAGCGAAGGGCTATATCCTGAAAAATATTAACCGTGATATCCTGGTGCAGGCAATAAAAACAGTAGCCGCTGGCAACACTTATTTTGGAACAGATGTTTCAATAGCAATGGCTAAATATTCTATCACTGAGGATGCTATGCCCAAAAAAGTAAAATCAGAGATTTTATCGGAGCTGTCTGACAGAGAATTGGATATTTTAAAAAACATTGTTAACGGATTATCAAATAAAGAAATTGGAGAAAAGCTTTTTATTAGTCCTAAAACGGTTGAAACCCACCGAAATAATATTATGAAAAAACTTGATGTTCATAATGTAGCAAGTTTGGTGAAACTTGCTATTAAAAGCGGTTTGATTGACTGAGTTAATGATTCCTGAAGCAAAAAAACTGGAAATTTCTTTTTTCAAATACAGTTTTTCCCTGATAGATTTACATTAGATTCCTGATTATTGTACAGTATAATCACATTATATTTGCAAGAATCAATCAGTAAGTTATGAGAAGTATTCTTTTTTTTCTGAGCTTAATCATCATTGTTCATGTTGTTCATGCACAAATTTCAGGAATAGTCACAGTAGGTACGTCAGGCGCAGATTACACATCTCTGACAAATACAGGTGGGGTTTTTCAATCCATTAGCACCGGAACTTTAGATGGCGACCTGATAGTGGAAGTAATTTCAGATCTTACTTCGGAAACTGGAGCATTTTCATTACAACAATGGAATGAAACCGGAGTGGGGAATTATACTGTTACAATTCGTCCCGACGGAAACACTCTCCGAACTATAGAAGGAAGTTATCAGGGAACAGGTTATGCAGATGAAGGTCTTTACCGCCTTGACGGAGTTGCACGTGTGTGTATCGATGGCAGAGACCCCAACAATCTTT
>CAZGIW010000176.1:0-1560 GCA_964526285.1 uncultured Bacteroidales bacterium
GGATTAATCCTTGCCACAAAATTGCTGCTATTGTCAACGGTGATTTTTGAGCCCGGCAAAAACTTAATAAAGTCTGTTGCTTCCATCAAAGCTGAAGTGTTTCCGGAAAAACCTAATGGGGTTGACGAATACATACAATTTGACTTAACAACAGGGTTGCTTCCCGAAAAGTCGCTTTGAGTGACTGTTTTGCAAGGAAGCTGCTGCTGTGCGTTGAGTGCAAAGTTAAACAAAATCAGGCTGCAAACAAAACAAAATGTTTTCATTTTATTCACCTCCATTTTTCAGTTGTTCAATTTCATCCTGTAGCTGAAAAATATATAGGGTCAGTTCTTCAATCTTTTTCAAAAGCAAAGCATTCATTTCGCCCAGAGCAACAGGATTGTTCAACACATATTCTTCCGATGGCACATCGGGAAGATGTCCGTTTTGTGATATGAAGTTTCGCAGTTCATCAAGACTCATAAGTTCATAATCTGGTTGAAAAACACAATCCCACCAGCCGGTGAGCAACACCTCAACTTCGTGTGCTTTGATATTTCCGTTCACCTCAAGCAAACCACCTGTGAGATTGCCCTGTACCTGTTTTCTGGGGTGCACTTTGACAACAGTTCTGTTTTTTAGTTCTAAATCAGTAAGCTGAAAATCTGATGTTTGTCCTGCTCCGTCAATTGGAATAATATACACTGCTCCAGTGCCATTGAGAGAGATTACGCTTGCTCCGGCATTTTGGCCGTCAGATGTGAAATACCATGTTGAGGTATGCCAGTGTTGTTTTCGCTCTCTCTGAGCATTGAAAGCAATGTATCCGCTCATCCAATCTGCATCCTGATTGAAAGCATTTCCAAAGTTAATGCTGTTAAAACTCTCATTTATTTGAAATTCACTCACAGGGCTGGCAGTATTAATTCCAACATTTCCGGCCTTTTGCCATGTGTCATCTGCTGCAATAACACTGATACTAGGTGCACTTGCATTCATGCCCAGCCAGATTGAATTTTCTTTTGTGTTAGAAAACCACAGTCCTGAAGCACCACTACCAATTATTATTGAATTATCGGCCGAAGCTCTTGCGTGGTCACCAACAGCGAAAGAATGCATGCCTACAGCCATGCTGTTTTTTCCAATGCAAATTCCGGGATAATAAATCTGACCGGCGATTTCATTTCTCCCATAAATTCGCCGGTTGCAATAGTTAATAATGAGCTTGTCATCACAGGGGCTTTGATTCCAGCCAAAATCAAAATATCCGATAACCACTTCAGGATTGATAGATGAAATATCATTCACAAGCAAGGCCTCAGCAGACAACAGTAGGGTTTTAATTTCTTTAGCATCAATCACCCCTTCAACTTTTAGAGTGTCTTTGATATAGACATTACTGGTGACGATGACAGGTTCCAGTGCTCTCATAGTGTCTCTTACAGTGAGTTCGCTGTTCATTTCAACAGTTCCGTCAATTGTCATGCTTTTTTCAAACTGAACAGTATCAGTGACCTGAAATTTTCCATGAACTTTTGCTTTTCCAACAACTTCAAATTTTTCCAACGGCATATTAGT